>DASQJS010000061.1:0-3833 GCA_035630995.1 Steroidobacteraceae bacterium
CACCGCCAGCTTCTTCTTGAGCTCAATCATGTGATCAACGTCCATTCGCGGTTGCGTGAAGTCGCGGCTGATGTCGTGCCGCCCGACGATTGGACTTCCTGGCAGGACCTGCTAGCCGTACCAGCGCTGGCATTTGAGCAAGGACGCTCCTTTCTTGATGATCTGCGGGCCCTCGGACTCAATCCGATGGACAGCGTCTCGCTGACTCCGTTGCCGCAGACCATTGCCCTTGCCGCCTATGCCCACTACCAGCTCGTTGAACGCGCGACTGTGGGCCTGGTGGGTTACCTGTGGTTCTTCGAGCGAATGCCCAGGCTGCTCTACCCGTTGTGGAGCGAGTCGTGTCGTCGCGGCGGAGTCCCGGAGAAGGCGCTACGCGCGCTGGCCGAGGGCGCGGTCGTGCACGCGGTGCGTGATCAGGCCGTAGTGAACTGCTGCCGCCAGATCGTGCGCCGGCCGCGCGACCTGGGGCTGGCCACGCAGAGCCTCCACGACACCGCGGAGCTGTTCGGCACCATGCTGGACGCGGCGTTGCAGCGTGCCGAGCGGCGCCATCCGCTGGCCGTGGAAAGTGTGGTGGTGGCTGGCGGGATTGGCCAGGTCGCCTGACCAGAACGGTGCCAGGCACCGTTTTCTAGGAAAGGGTGCCTGACACCCTTTACCATCCTCGCGTGATCTATCTCATCGACGCGTCGGTCTACGTATTCCGCGCCTACTACTCCATGCCGCCCGACATGGTCGACAGCGACGGCAATCCCGCGCACGCCACCTTTGGTTTCGCCCGCTTTCTCGGCGATCTCATCGAACGCACGCAGCCGCGTTATATCGCCGTTGCCTTCGACGAGAGCCTGACGACGTCGTTCCGCAACCAGATTTATCCCGCTTACAAGGCGAACCGGGATCCGGCGCCCGCGGATCTCAAGCTGCAGTTCGCGCGGTGCCGGGAATTCTGCCGGCATGCGGGCATCCCGGCCTTCAGTCACGCCGAGTACGAAGCCGATGACATCGTTGGCACGCTGATGACGCGCTGCCGGAGCGAAGGCCTGCGCGCGACGCTGGTCACGCGCGACAAGGACTATGCGCAGCTGATACGCACCGGGGACGTGTACTGGGACTACTCCGACAACGTGCGCTATCGCTACGACGAAATCGAAGACCGGTTCGGCGTGCAGCCAGAGCGATTCGCCGATTTCCTCGCTCTCATGGGTGACAGCGTCGACAACATCAAGGGCGTACCGGGTGTCGGGGCAAAGACCGCGGCGGCGCTCATGAAGGAATTCGTGTCGCTCGAGGAGATCTACGACAACCTCGATCGCGTGGGCGATATCGCGGTGCGCGGCGCCGGCAAGCTCGCCGCGAAACTCATCGAGCACAAGGAAGCCGCCTTCTTCGCGCGCCGCCTCACCGAGATCGCCTGCAACATGCCGCTGGAAACGACGCGCATGGATCTGATACGGCGCGCACCCGACGTTTCGGCCCTTACCGCGTTCTTTGACCGGCACAACTTCGGGCCAATGCTGCGCCGTCAGGCGGAACGTCTCGCCTTGCTGCCGCTGGCTGCCGCCGCCTAGTTTCCGAGCCTATTCGACGTCGCGATCGTCGTCATTGCGCTTGTTGTTCGGCACGGTGACCCTTCCGCCGATCGACTCGTGTTCGATGGACCCCGAGCTGTCTTCGCGCACCGTGAAGTCGCCGCTGACGGATCCGGCGTAGATGTCGCCCGAGCTGTCGGAATCCACGCTGACGCTGCCCTTCACATCTTCGACGCGGATGCCGCCGGAGCTGTCCTGCTCCACCCTCACGTTGCCGCTGACCTTCGCGATCTCGATATCGCCCGAGCTGTCGAGTACGACGTCTACATCACCTTTCACGTCGTCTACGTCGATGTCGCCGGAGCTGTCGCGCACGCGAACGCTGCCCGCCGTCTCGATTTCGATGTCACCCGAGCTGTCGCCGACGTCGGCCAGGCCGGCAATGCGATTGAGGTTGATGTCACCGGAGCTGTCCTGCAGCGTGAGCGCGTTGAGGTCTTCAAAGGTCGCGTCGCCGCTCGAGTCCGTGGCTTCCACGGGAATGTTCGACGGTACAGCGATGCCGATGTCGATGTAGGCGTATTCGTTATCGCCCCATGACCACTTGCCGTCGTCCTGCGGCAGCGTGGTTTCGACATACACCACGTTGCCTTCGCGCCGCACGGAGATCTGCGTGGCGTCCAGCAATTCCTGTTTGGCGGCACAGGCCACGCCGCGAGCCTCGATGCGTACGGCGTTGCCGCGCCCGACAACCTTCATGTCGCCCGCGCCGGCGCGGATGACGACTTTTTCGACCCCCGCAGCCTCGATACCCCCGGCGCGATCCGCCCGCAACTTGCACCCATCACCCCAGGCGAGCGCGGTCGCGGGGACCAGGGCGAGCAATACCAATGGGTATCTGAAACGCATGTGACTTCTCCCGAAATGCTGATTGGCTATGGTTAAGACTCGCGAGAGGGCATTTGGGTTTACAGGACCGAACAATTCATACGGTATCCTTCGGGCCGCCCCCGAGCAGTCAAAACATGAGCAGCCAAAACATCAAATCTGTTCTCGTCGAAGAACGCAGTTTTCCGCCTTCCCCCGAATTTACCGCCCGGGCCCGCCTGAAGCCCGCGGACGCCGCCGCCTTGCGGCGCGAAGCGGCTGCGGACCACGTGGGCTTCTGGGCCCGCCAGGCGCGCAGCGAACTTCGCTGGCACAAACCGTTCACCCACACCCTGGACGATTCACAGGCTCCCAACTACCGCTGGTTCACGGATGGCGAGCTCAACGTTTCCTACAACTGCCTCGACGTCCACCTCGAGGAGCGCGGCCACAAGACTGCGGTGACCTTCGTGGGCGAGCCGGGCGACGTTCGCCATGTCTCATACCGCGAGCTGCATGCCGATGTATGCCGCTTCGCCAATGCGCTGCTGGCGCAGGGGGTCAAGGCCGGGGATCGGGTGGTCATCTACATGCCGCTCACGCCCGAAGCCGTCGTCGCCATGCATGCCTGCGCGCGTATCGGCGCCATCCACTCCGTGGTATTCGGTGGATTCTCGGCGCTGTCGCTGCGCGATCGCATCGAAGATGCCGGCGCAGTCATGCTCATCACCGCCGACGGCGGGTGGCGCGGCGGCAAGGTCGTCGAGCTCAAGGAAGCCGCCGACAAGGCGCTGTCCAAGGGTTGCGCCACCATCCGCAGCGTCATCGTGCTCAAGCGCACCGCCCACGATGTGCCCATGAAAAACGGGCGAGACCTCTGGTGGCACGACGTGGTCGAAGGCCAGATCCCGGTGTGCGAGCCGCACTGGGTCGACGCCGAGCATCCGCTGTTCCTGCTGTACACCTCCGGCTCCACCGGCAAACCCAAGGGCATCCAGCACGCCAGCGCCGGCTATCTGCTGGGCGCGAAGCTCACCAGCAAGTGGGTGTTCGATCTCAACGACGAAGACGTGTTCTGGTGCACGGCGGACATTGGCTGGGTCACCGGCCACAGCTATGTCGCTTACGGCCCATTGGCCGCGGGCGCCACCATCGTGCTGTACGAAGGTGCGCCGACCACGCCACACCCGGGACGCTTCTGGCAGATCTGCGAATCGCTGGGCGTCACCATTTTTTACACCGCGCCCACGGCGATCCGCGCGCTCATGAAACTCGGCGACGACATTCCGGCGCGTTACGACCTCACGCGTCTGCGGTTGCTCGGATCGGTGGGCGAGCCCATCAATCCCGAAGCCTGGATGTGGTACCACGAGCATGTCGGTCGCATGCGCTGCCCGATCGTCGACACGTGGTGGCAGACCGAAACGGGCGCCA
>DASQJS010000062.1:0-3446 GCA_035630995.1 Steroidobacteraceae bacterium
CAGCACCGGCATGGTGGCGATGAGCAGATAGGCGGTGATCAGCCAGCTCCAGCAGAACAGCGGCATGTTGAGCAGGCCCACGCCCGGCGCGCGCATGTTCATGATCGTGACGACCACGTTGATGGAGCCGAGGATGGACGAGGCGCCCATGAGGTGGATGGCGAAGATCGCCATCGGCAGGCCGTCACCCGCCTGCAGCGACAGCGGCGGATACAGCGTCCAGCCGCCGGCCGGCGCGCCGCCCGGAACGAAAAGAGTGCTTAACAGCAGCGTGAACGCGAACGGCAGGATCCAGAACGAGAAGTTGTTGAGACGCGGCAGCGCCATGTCGGGCGCGCCCACCTGCATCGGGATCATCCAGTTCGCGAGGCCCGTCCAGGCCGGCATGACCGCGCCGAAGATCATGAGCAGCGCGTGCATGGTGGTCATGGAGTTGAAGAACTGCGGCTCGACGAGCTGCAGGCCGGGCTGGAACAGCTCGGCGCGGATGATCATCGCCATGAAGCCGCCGACGAAGAACATCACGCAGGCGAAGATGAGGTACATCGTGCCGATGTCCTTGTGATTCGTCGCGTAGACCCAGCGGCGCCAGCCCTTGGCCGGGCCGTGGTCACCATGGTCATCAGAATGGGCGTGGTCGTCGTGTGCGCCGGAATGTGAACCAGAAGCTGTGTGTTCGTGTGCCATGTGCATTATCTCGTCGAAAACTTATTGATTGACGGCGGAAGCAACGGCCGCGACGGCCGTGGGTGAAGACTCACCCGCGACCTTCTGTTCGGCCTGCTTGGCGCGCAGCCAGGCGTCGTAGTCGGCCGGCGATTTCACTTCGACCACGATGGGCATGAAGCCGTGATCCTGGCCGCAGAGTTCGGCGCACTGGCCGCGGTACGTGCCGACCTTGTCGGCGTCCACCTGGACCCAGATCGGGCTCACGTAGCCGGGGATGGCGTCTTTCTTCATGCCGAACGCGGGCACCCACCAGGCGTGGATGACGTCCTGCGCGGTGAGCAGGAAGCGGATCTTCGTGCCAGCCGGAATCACCAGGGGGTTGTCCACGTCGAGCAGGTAGTTAGGAACGGTGGCGGGATCGATGCCGGAGCCGAGCTGGCGTGCGGCGTTGCTTTCGCGGGCCAGCGTGGAGAAGAAACTCACGCCGTGGCCGAGGTACTCGTATTCCCACTTCCACTGGTAGCCCGTGACCTTGATGTCGAGCGTTGCGCCATCCATGTCCTCGATGGCGATGAGGCCGCGGGCCGTGGGTATGGCCATGGCGACCAGGATCAGGATGGGAATCACCGTCCAGATGATTTCCACCTTGGTGCTGTGGACCAGCGTGGTGTCACTTTGGGCGCCCTGGGACTTCCGGAACTTGATGAGCGAGTAGATCATCGCGCCGAACACCACCACGCCGATCGCGACGCAGTAGTAGAAGATCTTCATGTGCAGGCCGTAGATGCTCTTGCTGAGGATGGAGACACCCTCGGGCATGTTGAGCCCGCCCCAGTCGGCGTGCGCAACGGACGCCAGCAAGGCGAACAGGGGGATGGCGGCGGCCTTGATTCCACGGCGCGCGTAGGCATTCTTCATGTGAAAGCTCATCGATGACCTCAAGAAAACTGATCCGGTGAACCGGTCGCGGGCAGTGCCGGCGACTGATTCATGCCGCCAATCCGCAACCGCAACGCGGCTGCCAGCTGGTGGCGCTCTTCTTCTGTCAGAAACTTGCCTACCTCGTATGCCCGGCCGTGCGACTCGATGACGAGGTGGCTGCGGTGGAGCGGCGAATTCGGGCGGCGGATTTTAACCCGTGCCCAGTGGCGCGGGAACACAACTCGAGCAGGTTCACCGCGCGAATAGGTGATGACCACTTCGGTGTCCGAGATGTCGATGGTCTCGTGCTCGAAGCGTCTTTGCATATTCGAGTGCAGCGCCCAGGCGAGCAGCAGCATTTCAGCGCCCGCGAACGGCAGGACCGGCCAGAACCCTAGAGCGGTGGCGATGCCGGCTACGGCGAAAGTCGGCAGGCACACGCTGCCAAAAAACATGACAGCGCCGCGAACACTCAACGAGCAGTGTGGCGTCAGGTCGATGTGGGTCGCGGCATCAAACACGGCGGCGACTATACCAGCGACTTTGCCGGCTTACTCAAGCACTTACGAGCTTATTTGCGGCCTCGACCGCCCATGCTGGTACTTGCCCTTGGGATGCGAGATTTCCGGGGGGCACCACGGCCAGCGGGGGCACTCCAAAGCGGCTCGTCAGTGATTCGATGTTGGCGTTCGCCAGCGGCATTTCCGCCGCCATTTTATTGGCGATCCATCCCGCGAATGGCAGTCCGCTGGAGCGAATGGCTTCACGAGTGAGCAATGCGTGGTTGAGACAACCGAGGCGCAGGCCGACGACGAAGACCACCGGCAACCCGAGTTTTTCCGCGATGTCGGCCATGGTCGCCACGCTCGAGATGGGTGCGAGCCAGCCGCCAGCTCCCTCGATGAGCAGCAGGTCCGCCCTCGCCGCCAGGCGCCGATGCGCCGCGAGTATTCGTTCGTGACTGATCGAGACGCCATCGTGGCGCGCGGCCAGGTGCGGCGACGCCGGCGTGGTCAGCAGCCACGGGTTCACATCCTCGTAGGGTGCACTGACGTTGCTCTGCTCTAACAACTCGAGCGCGTCTTCGTTACGCGGACCTTCGGACGTCTGGACGATGCCGGCCGCCACCGGCTTCATGACCGCCGTGCGCAGGCCGCGCGCCACGAATGCGCGCGTGAGCGCCACCGTCACCAGCGTCTTGCCGACGCCGGTGTCGGTACCCGTGACGAAAAAGCCTTGTTTTGCAGGAGTATCTGTCACGTCTGGCTGCGCCGGCGAATGTCGCCGGGCGCGATGAAACTCTCGCGCGGAAAATCCGGCGGCTGCTGCGCGCGGCGCTCACCGCCCCAGCAGATCGCGTGAATGACTTCGTAGGTTGCGGGCAAACCACCTTCGCCGCGCAGCGTTTCATACGCCTGGGTCATCGCGGCGAGCCGCTTTCGGCCCGTGAGGCCGCGTGGACGACCGGCGGTCACGTTGTGCGCGCCGATGGCCTTGAGCTCACGCATGAGCGCACGCGCGTCCGGGTAACGCATGACGATTCGATCGACATCGAGAACCGGTTCCGAAAGGCCGGCGTGCATCAATGCACTGCCGACCGCGTGCGGATCGAAAAAATGATTCACGTGATTGCCGGCGTCACCACTCGCCGCCCATGCCTCGCGCAATTCGGCGAGCGTGCCGGGCCCGAAGGTGCTGAACAGCAGCAGTCCACCAGGCTTGAGCACCCGCGCGATCTCGCCGAACGCGGTGTCGAGATCGTCACACCATTGCAGCATCAGGCTGCTGTAGACGAGATCGAAGGAGCCGTCGCGAAATGGCAGCGAATACGCATCGGCGCGCACGCGTTCAAAGCG
>DASQJS010000063.1:0-7877 GCA_035630995.1 Steroidobacteraceae bacterium
TCGGTCTGGATCGCGCGCAGCGACAGTTGCATCTCCTCGGCGAAGGCGCCAAGCGTGGCGCCGCCATCGCGGCCGATCTTGCGGCCGATCAGATCGTTCGACTGGATGCCGGTGGTGCCCTCGTAAATCGACGTGATGCGCGCGTCGCGATACGTCTGCGCGGCCCCGGTTTCCTCGATGTAGCCCATGCCGCCGTGCACCTGGATGCCGACCGACGCGACCTCGATGCCACACTCGGTGCAGAACCCCTTGACGATGGGAATCAGCAGGTCGCCGCGCAACTCGTGCGCCGCGCGCACCGCTTCGTCCGGATGCCCGGCGCCGATGTCCAGCTGGTGCGCGGCGTACAACGCCAGCGCCCGGCAGGCCTCCACCGTGGACTTCATGCTCAACAACATGCGCTTTACGTCGGGGTGACCGATGATCGGCGCCGGCGACGAGCTGGTGCCCATCGATGCCGAGCCCGAGATTCGCGCGAGCGGCACCGGGGGCTTGCCCTGCACGCGCGTGCGCGCCCACTCCACCGCCTGCTGGAACGCGCGTTCGCCCTGCGCGTAACCCTCGAGGCCGACGGAAAGACGTGCGGCGTTCATCATCACGAACATGTATTCGAGGCCGCGGTTGGGTTCGCCGACCAGCAGGCCGAGTGCGCCTTCGTTTTCCCCGTACATCATCACGCAGGTCGGGCTCGCGTGGATGCCGAGTTTGTGTTCGATGGACGCACAGTTCACGTCGTTGCGCGCGCCGGGGGCGCCATCGGCGTTGACCCAGTACTTGGGAACGATGAACAGCGAGATGCCGCGCACCCCGGGCGGAGCGCCGTCGATGCGCGCCAGCACCATGTGCACGATGTTCTCCGTCAAGTCGTGCTCGCCGTAGGTGATGAAGATCTTCTGGCCGTAGAGACGGTAGTTAGGGCCATTGGGCGTGGCGCGCGTGCGCACCTGCGCGAGATCGCTGCCCGCCTGGGGCTCGGTCAGGTTCATGGTGCCGGTCCACTCGCCGCTCACCATCTTCGGCAGGTATAGCTGCTTCTGCTGCGGCGACCCGAAGTGCTGGATGGCTTCGATGGCGCCCTGCGTGAGCATGGGGCACAGCTTGAACGCGAGATTCGAGGCAGCCCAAAGCTCTTCGACCGCGGTGCCGAGCACGGCCGGCGCGTTCTGGCCCCCGAACTCCACCTTGGAACGCAGCGCCGGCCAGCCGTTTTCGCAATATTGCCGGTAGGCGTCCTTGTACCCTGCGGGCATGGTCACGCCGTTCGGCGACCAGGTCGCCCCTTCTCTATCGCCGCTCTTGCAGAGCGGTTCGAGCACGACTTCGGCGAACCGCGCGGCCTCGCCAAGAACGGCGTCGACGGTTTCGGTCGAGTACTCGGCGAACTCCGGACAGGCGCGCAAGGTTTCCACGCCAATGAGTTCGTCCAACACAAACCGGAGGTCCTTGACCGGTGCGCGGTACATCGTCACTCCTTAACTGACAGGACTACTGGGCCAACGCCGGAACGATGTTCGCGGCAGCGAAATCCACGAAGCTGCGGACGCGGGGATCGTTCTCGAGGCCGGCCGGAAACACGGCGTACAGTGGCGCCGCAGACGGAGCCTGCCAATCAGCGAGCACTCTGCGCAACTTTGCCGTGGCAACCCCCTGGCGGCACAGGAATTCGGGCAGCAGGCCGATGCCGAGCCCCGCGACCGTGGCGCCATGCAGCACCGCAGGGTCATCCACCGCAAGCTTTGGGCGTACGCGCACTTCGGCACGGGCGGAAGCCTTGGTCATCTGGAAGCGATATTCGGCGCCTTCACCCGCCGGCGTGAGCAGGGCGTGATCGCGCAGGCCCTCGGGCCGCTCGGGCGCCGGATGCTTGAGAAGGTATGCGGGAGTCGCACACAAGACGGCGGGCGGTGCGCCGAGCAGTCGTGCCCCCAGCTTCGGGTCTTCATTGACGCCCGCACGGATTGCCACGTCCCAGTCGACGCCCTCGCCGGAATCGAGCACCACGTCGAGCGCGATATCCGGAAAGCTGTCGAGAAATCTCGGAACGAGCGGACCCAGCAGCACCCGGCCGTACGCCGGATCGGCGATCACCCGCAGGGGTCCCTCGCGAGAGGTAGAGAAGGTTTGCGCGAGCTGGCGTACCTTTTCGACCTCGACGCTGATGGCGCGCGCGTGCGGCAGCACTGCATCGCCGGCAGCGGTCAGAAAAATTCGCCGGGTCGTACGCCTCATGAGCTGCAACCCGATGGATTTCTCGAGATCAGCGATGGCGCGGCTGATCGCGACCTTGGGCACACCGTAGGCCCTGGCGGCGGAAGAAAAGCCATTGAGTTCGACGACTCTCGCGAAAACGGCGAGCTGCGCAGCGGACCATAATTCACTCATAGGCGCACCAAAGAGAGCGATGGTGGCCGCATTGTTTCACTAAAGGAATTAAAAAGGAAAGTCCTCATGAAAATTTCGATGCATGCGATGAGCTACGACGTCTTCAAGCGAGCCTTGTTGCAGCTCCGGCACGTCATGGAAAAAGCCGTCGCAAATGCCGAAGCGCGCAAATTCGAAACCGGCGTGCTCGTGGGCGCGCGGCTTGCCCCGGACATGCTGCCGTTCGCCCGGCAGGTTCAACTCACCAGCGACTTCGCGAAGAACTCGATGGCCCGGCTCGCGGGTATCGACCCACCGAAATTCGAAGATACCGAGACGACGATGGACGAGCTGTTCGCGCGCGTGAAGAAAACCATCGAATTCATCGACAGCGTGCCGGCGGCATCACTCGAAGGGAGCGAGACGCGCGACATCAAGATTGTGCTGCGCGATCGCACTGTCGAGTTCAAGGGGCTCGCATTCCTGCAGCACTGGGCTATCCCGAACTTCTTCTTCCACCACGTGACCGCCTACAACCTGCTGCGTCACAACGGCGTGGATATCGGCAAACGTGATTTTCTTGGTGGATAAGGCTGGGCGGATAAAGCTCGGCGGCTGATTTCGCCGGGCATAAAAAGGGCCGGCTCCGCAGCCGGCCCTTTTTCGTCCGCGTCAGGTAATCACAGCGGCCGGAAGCACGATCCGAGTTCGCCACCCAGCAGGAAGACCAGCGGCGCGCTCGCCTTGGGCACTTCGAGCCTGATGATGTCGAACAGGCACATGTCGATCCGCTTCGGAATGACCACGGTCACAGGCGTCGCGGTGCTCGTGAGGGCTCCATCGCTCACGGTAGTTCCCAGCGTGTACGAGGTTTTGCGCCAGTCGATCAACAACGGACGCGCGACCTGAAGCTCACCCGCCGACGGCGTGACCCTGAACACCGAACCCGTGTTGCCGCTGACGATCTGCCAACCCTGGAAGGTCGTGAACCCGATCTGGTTCATGTCGTCCGGATCGGAACTCTCGAGCCACCCGATCTTGTTCTTGTAGCCCTCGTCGATATCGAAGGCCTGGCCCGCCGTGACAGCCGGAGCGTTGTCGTTCACGTTCGCGACACTGATGGTCACCGTGCCAGGCACGCTGCGAACGTAACCGTCCCAGACCGATACGCTGACCTGGTAGGAGGTGGTCATCTCGAAGTCGAGGGTCGCACCCGTCGCCAGGCTCAGGCTGCCCGTGCCCGCATCGATCGCGAACTTGCCGCTCGGATCCGCCTCGATTTGCCACTGCGACAACGTCGTTTCGGCATCGGTGTCGGTTGCGAGCACCGTGCCGATCGCGGTTCCGCCCGCGACATCCTCGTTCACGCTGAACGACTGTCCCGCAGTGACCACCGCACGCTTGTTTTCCATGTAGCGCACCAGCCATTGCAATGCCGGACGTTCCGCGCCGTTGGTGTACATGAGCCATGCGCCAGTGCCGGTGCGCCAGTGCGAGCCGCGCATGTAGCCCCAGAGCGTGACGCCCTTGATCGCGTCGCTCTCCCAGAACACCGGGAAAAATGCCTGGAATCGCGCCGTCTGGGCCACGTCGTCCGGCAGCCCCCAGACACTATCGGCACCGTCGATGTCGAACTCGGTGACGTAGATCGGCAGGCCGGTGGCCGCAAGCCGCGCGATGTTCGCACGGTGCGTGGCCGCGGAGCCCGGCAGATTGTTGTAGTTGAACTCGAACGCATGCCCCTGGATGCCGATGTGGTCGATGAGGCCACGATCCTTGAGCAGGTTGATGATGGTCAGGTAGTTAGTGGTTGCATTGCCGTCGTTGGTGATGCCGTAGTCGTTCAACACCAGTTTGGCATTCGGGAAATACTCCCGCGCCAGCTCGAAGGATCTGATGATCCAGTCCCAGCCAGTGACACCGTTGCCGCCCAGGGCTTCGATGTAGTTGCCATTCGTGGGGCCACGCGGCGGATCGTGCAGCGGCTCGTTGACCACTTCGATCTGCTCGATATCCGGAAACTCGGCCGCAATCGCCGCAAACCAGATACGAATCGCTTCCTGCTGCTTGGCGACCGGCAGGGTTTCGATCCAGGCGGGTTGCTGGTTGCCCCAGAACAGGGTGTGCCACTTGAACGCGGCGCCGGTGCTGCGCGCCTGTTGATAGGCCGCGCGCGCCGCTGCCCAGTTGAAGGCTGGATTCGGCAGCGTTGGATAGCCATCGGCGGCCGGACCGAACGGTGAAGTCGGCTGGGCCGAGCCCCACTTGCCACCATTCTCCGGCGTCACCTGATTCCAGTACGCGCCGAAATTGAGCGACGGGTTCGTCTGATTCGGGTCTGTCGGTGCCGGGCTGTGCGCGCTGCCGAGGTACTTGGCCTGGCCGACGGCAAGTGGCGAACCGGGCGGGCGCGTGTACGCCGCCGGAGTTGGTTGCGGCGGCGGACAGCTGACGGTCGGCGCGCGTACCGCGTCGAGATCGCCCACGGTGTAGCAGAGGTTCACGGGAGCAAACGCCAGCTTGTCGAACAAGAGCCCGTCTTCGCGCGAGCCCCAGGAAAATGACTGCGTCAACTCGCCATCGGGGACCACCCAGGCGGTCGGGCCGATGCTGCTGTCGCCAATTGCCGGGATACCCGTCAGGCGAACCCACTTCCAGACGTTTTGACCCGCGCTTCCCGTGGTGGATACACCGGCACCGGCCGCAGTCGCGCCGCCGCTGCTGGTGTTGTAGAGACCTGGCCAATTGGTGGCGTTATTGAATCCGCTCGGGATGTAGAAACTGTCGTCCATGCCGCCAACCGGGCCGGCCAGGATGCGCACGTACAGCGCGTAGCTGCCGGCAGCGGGGAACGTAACCTGGTACGTCGCGACCCGATCCGGTGTCGGAGTGGCCCCCGAATTCGCCGCGGACAGAACGGTGATGTAGTTGACGCCCGCGGCGGCGTCGGTTCGAGTAGTTAGGCTGGCGCCGAGCGATCCGCTTTCTGCTTCGACTATGGTCGGCGCCTGGGCCTGTGCTTGCGCCATCGAAACAATTGATACGCCCGCGAGTAGACATGCGCGCAACAGCGCGCTCCTTGTGCTGGTCATACGATTCCCCTTCGTTTTTGAGACGCAGTGGTTAGCCACTGTCGCGCGTCCGGAATCTAGCCGAAGAGAAACGAATTAGGTAGCGGTAACATCCGCGAACTTTCGCCCTTTGCCTCTTCTCCGACTTTGGTAGTGGGTGTGAACTACTGCGCGAAGCGCTTCCATATTGAACATAACGACGGCAAATCGACGTTCCACCATTCCGGGGAACGGGAGCTATGTCACGGCGGCGCATTCGGTGATTTGCGACTCTGCATGCTCAGTCCGGGGAAATTTTCACGCATGCAGGCGAGCGCGAGTGTCACAGCTAGCGGCGATTCGAAGGCCGCGATCGGCGATGCCCTGAAGCAGGCGCTTTCCGGCAATCGGCTGCAATCCATTTCCCTTCACGACGAACGCGGCGATGTCCTTTGGCTCGACGAGGGCGCGCTGGGTCCCGACGAACACAATCTCGTCGTGGAGGCTGCTGCCGCGCTGACCGCCGGTCCCGAGCTCACCTACGTCTTCCAGAACGTCGGTGACGGACGCTCGGCTGCGTTCCTGCCGGCGCGTTCACCGCTCAACGATCTGCTCGGCCTCGCGATGATCATCGCCGACGCCAAGTTCCTCGACAGCAAGGGCGCGGCGAAATTCGTCACGCCGACCACCACGAATCTCATGCGCCGGCTCTCGTTCCTGCGCAAGCCGACTTCCCCGGCCGCTCCCGTCAATCCGCCGCCCGCCGCGCGAGTAGCTAGTCCGCCCAACGCCGCGCAAGCGCCACGTCCCGCAGCGCAGGCGCCCCGCCCCGCCGCGCCGCCCGCCGCACGCCCCGGCGCACCGGTTGCCGCCCGTCCCGGCGCACCCGCTGCTGCGCGTCCCGCCGCGCCGGCCGCGCAGCGTCCGGCTGCGCCGCAGGCGAAGGCGCCCGCCGCACCCGCACGCCCACCGGTTCCCGCCAAAGCCCCGGTAGCGCCTCCCAAGGCTGCGCAGCCCGCCGCAAAGCCGGCTGCTCCGCCGGCACGTCCGGCCGCGCCGCCTGCGAAGCCTGCCGTGCAGCAGCGCCCGAGCGGCAGCGCGGATTCGGATTCCATCGCATTCGAAATTTCCGACATCGATCCGAGGTCGTTGCTCAAAGGTGCCCAGCGCGCGGCTCAGCCCGAAGCGAAGCGCCCTGACCTGCGCGTGGTGCAGACCGGTCGCATGCCGAAGCTCGAGTTGAAACTCGAAGCGGATCCGCTTCCCGAGTTGATCCAGGACGAGCCACCCGAGCAGGAGGTCGCGCTCGAGCCGATGTACGCGGACGATGTCAGCGGCGAGGAAGTGACCACCGAAGTCGAAGCGCTGGCGGAGCCCGACGCCGACATGAATGTCCAGCCGGAGTTCGTCGACGAGGTGCCGCAGTTGTCCGCGGGCGCCGGTCAGTTCGAGTTCTATGGCCAGATTTTCGAGCTTCACGCGCAGCAGCTCGTGAAGCTCAAGGGAAACGGCGGCACGCGCCGTTTCGAAATCCTGGTTCGCGATGCGCATGCCGACAATGAATTCGGTGTGGCGCCGGAGCGCGTCCTGCAGGACGTGCACGACCCGAGCGCCAATTCGGATCTCGACCGTATCGTGGTCGAACACCTGCTCATCTGGATGAATGACAACCGCGGCATCTGGGAGACCGACCCCGCCAGTTTCTCCGTGAACGTGGGCATGGGCACGATCGCCGACCCGAAGTTCGCAACTTTCGTGGCAGCAACGCTCAAGAACCACAAGATTCCCGCCAAGGCGCTGGGCTTCGAGATCCCCGAAAAATCGTGCGTCGACCAGGTCCGCGACGTCGACATGTTCGTGCAGGCCTGCGAGAAGATCGGCTGTCACGTGGTGCTCGACGACTTCACGTTCCATCACCACTCGTTGCGATGGCTGGGTTCCGCGGCGCTCAAGTTCGTCAAGCTCGATCCCAAGATCACCGCGGTGGCGATGAAAGAACGCGTGCCGCAGGCGCTGGTCGTGGCCATTGCACAGGCTTCGAAAGTGCTCGGCCTGTCCTGCGTCGCCAAGCGTGTGGACACGCCGGCGGTGCGCGACTGGCTCTCGGCCGTGGGCCTCGACTACGCGCAGGGATTCCTGCTCGATCAGCCGCGCTCGCTGGCCGGCCTGGTCGCGGCTTCCGCCAAGAAATAACGACGAGGCGAGGACGCCGCGCGCCAGGGCGTTTGTCCCCCATGGCGACCTCCCGTACCTTTGACGGATGGTGAGCCTCGATCCACTGCTGAAAAACCGTGTTGCGCTCTTCTGGACGCTGCACATCGGCGGCTGGCTGTCGTACATGTTGTCGCAGTACCTGGGCACGCTGCTGTACGACGCCAAGTACGAACACATGACCGGCTACCTCACGGTCATCATGATCGCCGCCGTCAGCGGCTTCCTGTTGAGCCTGGAGCTGCGCTACATCTA
>DASQJS010000064.1:0-11280 GCA_035630995.1 Steroidobacteraceae bacterium
CCTCATCCGTAACTTCACCCAGGAAAACCATGGGTTCGACGCCCGGCATCGTGAGGTCACGATCCGCGAACGTGAGACGGAAGCAGGTGCGGCCGATGACCAGCGATGACGGCTTCATGTGTTTTCTTGTCGATCCTTAAGGTTTCCAATCCACCGAGTGATCTTCGAGGTAGGCATCGACGGCAGCTCCGACAGTCGGATGGAAGTTGGCGGCACCGAATCGCTCGAGCAGCTCGAAGCGCTTCAGTTTGTCTTTGACCGGGTCCTTCATTTCCGCGAAGCGCAACTCGGTTCCCGATTCGCGCAGGGTCTGCTCGAGTTCCGCGAGCATGTCTGCCGAAGTCACATCGATGCTGGTGACCGGTTCGGCGGTCACAACGATTCGCTTTACTGGTGTCGGCGATTGCGCCACGGCCTCGAGCAGGCGCTGGTGGAACAGCTCGGCATTGGCGAAGAAGAGCGGCGCATCCCAACGGAACAGCACCAGGCCGGGTACGAGCCGCGCATCCGGATAACGTTTGATGTCGTGGTAGCCGCGGATGCCGCTGACTCGGCCGAGCACGGCGAAGTGCGGCCGCCACCCGTCCCATAGAAACTCGAGGACCGCGATGAGGATCGCCAGGCCGATGCCTGGAATCGCGCCGAAAACGGCGACGCCCACGAAGCAGACGATAGATAGCCAGAACTCCCAACGCTGGATGCGGAAAATGCGGCGCAGGTCGGCGAACTCGAACAGGCCAATCGCAGCCGCGATCACGACGGCTGCCAGCGCGCTGTTGGGTAAGTCTTCCAGCAACATGGGCGCCAGCAGCACCAGCAGCGCGACGGCGATCGCGCCGACCACGCCGGTGAGCTGCGTCTTCGAGCCTGCGGCCTCGGCCACCGGCGTGCGCGAGGAACTGCTGCTGATCGGAAAGCCCTGGAACAGGCCAGCGGCAAGATTGGCGGCGCCCAGTCCGACCATTTCCTGGTTCGGATCGACGTGGGACTTGGTCTTGGCCGCATATATGCGCGACAGCACGCTGGTGTCGGCGAACGCCACCATGGCGACGGCGCAACCGCCGATGACGATTTGACCGAGGTCGGCGAAACCGATCCACGGCAGTACGAAACTCGGCAAGCCCTGGGGTAGCGCACCGAGCACCTTCACTCCGGCGCTTTCTTCCAGGCCAAGTACGCCGACAGCGATCGTGGCGCCCACGACGGCGATCAGGAGTCCCGGAATTCGCTCCCATCGCTTGAGCACCAGGATCGCGATCAGCGTGCTGCCGCCGACCGCGAACGCTGCCCAATTGATTTTTCCGTCGAGGATCGACTGGCCGATCTGAAGCACGTCGCGCATCGGTCCGCTGCCTTCGATCGAAAAGCCAAACAGCTTGGGTAGCTGGCTGATCAGCACGGTGAGTGCAATGCCGTTCATGTATCCATAGCGAATCGGCTTCGACAGCAGCTCGGTGACGAACCCTAAGCGCATGACGCCGATCAGTATGCACACCAGCCCCGACACCACCGCCATCAGGCTGGCGACGATCACGGCGCGCATTGGATCGCCCGCGGACAGAGGCAACACAACTGCGAGGATCACGGCGGCGAGCGAGGAATCCGGCCCGAGTACCAGAATGCGGCTCGGGCCGAACAGTGCATAAGCGAGCAGCGGGACGATGGTGGCATACAGCCCGTAGATTCCCGGGACGCCTGAGGCGACGGCATAAGCAATGCCGACCGGCACCAGCATGGTGGTCAGCACCAGCCCCGCCATCAGATCGTGCGGCAGCCACGCGGCTTCGTACGATCTGAGCATTTGCAATCCGGGCAGCCAACGCTTCCAGCCGTTCACGTTCCGTCCCTTGAATGGAGCGCAATCATGCGCGGTCCAACAGTTTGTTAGACGTCTCCATTCGAATAGACCACATGCGGTTATGCGTGGTCAAACCGTCGCCCAGGGCAGGCGGCGCGGAGGGCAGTTCAGGGCAGGATTGCGCCCGTGTTGCAGTCAACCCACGCGTAGCCCTGGCTGCCACCTGGAACCTTCAGCTCCGCGACATCGCGGAAACCCGCGCGTTCGGCGGTGTCCAGATTCACGGCCCTGATCTCGTGCAACACGAGTTCGCCAGATGGACCGCCGCATACTGCCGCGAAGGCCACTTCAGTCATCCCGCCGCATCCGGAGCGCATGACGTCGACACCTTCGCGGATCAGCTTCATCGCGCTCAGCTCCGGCGTCGTGCCGCCAGTGAAGTCGCACTGCAGTCTTCCGCGGCTCTCGAAAACGACGGTGTTGCCCGATAGCAGCCGCCTCTCGCCGGGCGAGTTCGACTCATCGCCACAGGCTGACAGGCCGGCAATCAGCGCGAGTAGCGCAGAGAGGTGAAGTGAGCGTCGTCCCATGAACATGGGTGGTACGGTAAATCCGCTGCTCAGAGCGTGTGTATAGGAAATGTAGGCAACGGTCTCGAACTGGTTAGACCGATTGCAGTGGAATTCCGGCTTGGCAATGCGGACAGATAGCCGGTTCCCACATGGCGATTTCCTTCGGGCTCAACGCGACAAGCGGAATGCCGCGTTGTGTCAAATGACTTTCGGCTTTGTTTCCAAGAGTAAGCAGTGCGGCGACGACCGCGGTCGTCGCGCCAAGGCTCGCCAGTTCGCTCACCGTGGCGCGGACCGCAGATCCGGCGCCTATGACATCGTCGACCACCGCGAAACGTTCCGTAGCGGCACGGCTACGCTGTGAATGTGGCAGCCGGTATTGAGCCTGGAAGAGTCCCTCTTCGGGATTGGACGGGACTCGCTCCGCAAAATAGAACCGAACGCCGAGCTGAAGCGCGAGCGCTTGAGCAACGAATGCGCCGCCCACCAAAGGGCCGCACACCGCCGTGATCTGGTGCCTGGATATGAGCGCGGCGAGCGCCGCTATCTGAGGCGCGAGTGTTCCGGGGTCAAGAAACAATGTGTCGAGATCGAGCCAGCCCGCGGCGTGCAGCCCCGACTCGAGCAGGAAGTGACCCTCGCGAACGGTTAGTCCTTCGACATCGACTGGCACTTTAGCTTCCACGCGCGCTCCGGCGAGGTGTCAGGTCGCAGCAACGTTCTGGCCATGGACTTTCACATACTCTCGCGCGTATTCGCTCCACGCGTCGAGCACCTTCACCTCATGCCGCATTCCGCCGCCGTAGCCGAGCAGACGAATTGGCCAGAAGAGCACCGACAGCACCGCATTGATTTTGCGCATCCGCCGTGTTGGTCGCTCCACGCTCGCTACACGTTCTGCATAGGCAAGCGTCCGGCGTGGGTCTCCGATACGAATGCTCCAGTCCAGGCAGATTACGAGCATTCGGAAATCTGTCGGCTCCTTCTCGAGGATGACCTCAGCCAGGCGGCGAGCTTCTTCTATCTCCCCTTCCTCCCAGAAGGCGATAGCAGCCAGCCACGGAGCAAGGATGCCTTCTGGATCATCTGCTGCGATTTGGCGCATGGAACGCACACGTTCCGCGCTGTCGTGGCGATTGAAGCTGCGTATGAGGCGCAAAGTAGATGCGATGACGTTGGACATGCGACCGCTTGTTAGATCAGAACCGCTTCCCACACAACTTCGTAGACCCAGATAGATGCAACCAAACAGCACACCGAAATACTCAGAACATTCACGCCGATAAGCATGAGGCCGTGCGCCATAATTGAAGGGTGTCGATGGGCCTTTAGAAAAACAGTCCACTCAGCCGGAAAAAGTATCTGCTGCATCCGCGTAAGGGCCAAGACGCCAAGGGCCTGAAATCCCGCCGCAAATGCCGTCAGAAAGAGCCCCGCGCCGAGGAGATCGAGCAACGCGACCAGGTCGGCAGCCGCGAACACTTCTGGTCCGCAGAGCACAACAATGACCAGGACAATGAGTGGCCTCAGATAGGCATGAGGATCGAGGCCTTGCGCAGGCGCTTTAGTGCGCTCTGGACACAGGCAGATAGCCAACAATTGCAGCAGGCTTCGCATAGTGTCAGGTGGTGAGCTCATTGCGGACGAACGAAAGTTCAATCTCGTGAATACGGTCATCCGCGATGCCGATGGTCAACATGACACGCCTCGCAGGGAGCCAGAGGCAAACCACCTGTCTTTGCGCCAATAAACGGATTTGCTCGGCATCGCTTGCGACAACGTCCGACTCGCGAACGGTGAGAGGGGGAGCACCTTTCTCTCTGCCACACCCGGCCTGCACCAAGCCTGATGCACCATATTGCGAAACGATTGTGCGGACGAGTTCGTCACGACTTGCGCCTACCTTGAAGCCTAATACGTCGCCATCCTGGTACGTCGAAAAATAGTTGAACCATGGCGGCCGAAACAAGGAAGCCCGCTCCGGGGATTCGCGAGCTACGCGATGAGGGTAAGACGAGAATGCGACGGAGGCATAAACCGCGGCGACCAGGAGCACGACGAGGATGAGGGCCGGTCGGATTCCGCGACTCACTACCGTCACCTATCGGTTGGGCTGAGCGGCGCCCGCGTTGTGGACCGGGCTTGGCATTCTATTTCGCACGCGTCCGCTCCAATAATTTGTTAGGTGGCCACCACACTCAGAGTACCTTTTGCATGAACCACTCAACTGGCGAGTAGAGCCCAACGTTCAGGATCATGAAGAGCACCCACAATGCCACGAATAGCGTACAGATCACTATGACTCGCGCGTGTAGCCCCCACCGAGCTCCACTGAACATGACGATGCCACTCGCACTGGCTAACGGCACCAACCATATGGCGCGTCCGATCGTAAGACCTAGTGTCGTCCACGTGGAGAGCGGCGGTGGATTGCTCACTTCCGCCATCAGCTTTTGCACGGGACGGAGATCCGCGCCGATGCGCCATGTGAGAAAACATAGCGATACGGTCAGGAAAAGGCCGGACACTCCGAAAAGCATTCTGGAATCTCGCGAGTCGCTCACAGTGACCACCTAACTCTTAACTAGACCGCATAGGTGCGGCAAAACTATCCGTCGATTCTGCCGCATCAGATTTCAGCCTCGCCGCAACTTTCTGTTTCGACTACAGCATCGTTCCGACTTGTCGTCAAACTACTCCGACGTGTTTGTGGCAAGTCGTATAACAGAATGCCTTCCCGCTCCTGTCAGGCGAACGATGCCCGAACCCCCAATCCCGGCGATGCCTCCCTTCCCGCCCTCACGTCCTCCTAACCCGCTATAGACCCGGCTCTCCCGACACATATATAAGAGCACCCAACAAAGCCTTCCTTCTTAAGGGTGCCCGTGGAGTTCTATACAAAAGCCTTCTTCGTCGCGCTCGCCGTGCTGGTGGCGTACGGCATGTTGTTGGTGCTCCAGCCCTTCGCGGGTGCAATGGCTTGGGCAATATTCCTTGCCTTCCTGCTCCATCCGCTGCACGGCTGGCTGACTCGCAAGTTTCGCGGCAAGGCGGGCATGTCGGCGGGTGTAATCACGGGTCTCACGCCCTTCGCGCTGCTGACGCCGCTCACCTTGCTGGCCTTCGAGTTCGTGCATCAGGCCCGCGCGCTGGTGCACTTCGTGCGCGGCAGCGATTTCAAGCTGGATGGCAGCATCCTCATGCGCCTCGAGCAGTACCCTGTGATTGGCCCGTTGGCGCGGCTCGCGCGTGAAGAACTGTTGGTGTCGGCAGCGGACATCCAGGAATGGCTGGGGCGCGCCACGGAAACGGCACTACGCAGCGTGGCGTCGATCGGTAGCGGCGTGCTGCTGGGAGCTCTTGGCACGCTGGTGGCGTTTTTCTTCATGCTTTTCCTGCTGTTCTTCTTCCTTCGCGACGGCACGCGGATGTTCGACCGGCTGCAGCGGCTGATCCCGGTGCCCGAGGACCATCGCGAACAACTCTTTGATCACCTGGCAAGCGTGGCGCGCGGCGTTTTCTACGGCATCGGGCTGACGGCGATCTGCCAGGGCGTCCTTGTGGGAATCGCGTTCGCGATTGCGGGGATGCCGTCGCCGGTGGTGTTCGGTGTGCTCGCGGGAATTCTGGCGCTGCTGCCGGCGGGTGGCGCGGCCATCGTATGGATTCCGGCGGTGCTGTATCTGGCCGCCGTCGGCTCCTGGGGAATGATGATTTTCATGCTCATCGCCGGCGTCATCACGTCCACCGCGGACAATTTCCTGCGGCCCATCCTGGTGTCGCGTTACGCGCCGGTGTCGGCGTTCATGGTGTTCGTCGGCGTGGTGGGCGGCATTGCAGCCTTCGGCGCCATCGGCATCGTGGTGGGACCGGTCTTCCTCGCGCTGGTGGCGGCAATCATCGAATACTTCGACGAGAAGGTCATTGCGCCGAACAAGCGCAACCTCGATGCGCAGGCGGACGACGAGCGGCCGCCGCCGATGCCGGGGCTCTGAAATGGAAATGGGGTCAGGCACCGATTGCTAGGAATCGGTGCCTGACCCCGTTTTCAATCCTCAGCCCTGGGAGGAATAGCCGCCGTCGACCGGAATCGCGACGCCGGTAATGAAGTTCGATGCGGCGCTCGCCAGAAATATGGCAATGCCGGCGAAATCGGCGGCTTCGCCCCAGCGTCGCGCTGGTGTGCGCTCGAGGACGCGCTCATGCAGGCCGTCGACTTCCACGCGCGCCTTGCGCGTGAGATCGGTATTCACCCAGCCGGGCAGCACCGCGTTCACCTGAATGTTGTCCGCGGCCCACGCGGATGCGAGTGATTTCGTGAGCTGCACGACGCCGCCCTTGCTCGCGCCATAGGCCGGCGCAAACCCCGCGCCGAAGATGGAGAGCATGGACCCGATATTGATGATCTTTCCGCCACCGGCGCCCTTCAGGTGCGGATACGCAGCGCGGCAGCAGAGAAATGCGCTGTCGAGATTGGTCGCGACGACCTGTTTCCATTCCTCGAGTGCCAGCGCCTGAACGGGCTTGCGGATGTTGATTCCGGCATTGTTGATGAGGATGTCGACGCGACCGCAACGGGCGTGTGCCTGGTCAAAGAGGCGCGCGACGGAGTCTTCGTTGGTCACGTCGACTTCGATGGCCAGCGCCTGCGCGCCCGAGGATTTCAGCAGCTCCACGGCCGCCGCGGATTTTGCCGCGTTACGCGCCGCAATGACGATGCGTGCGCCCTCCGTGGCGAGCCCCTGCGCCATGCCGAATCCGATGCCACCGTTGCCACCCGTGATGACTGCGACCTTGTCTTGCAAGTCGAACATCGGTGAATTCCTTCTGGTTTCGCGCGCATCTTACGCCCCTCTGATGTCGGCAAAACACGCGGCCACGTGCCCGCGCGCCTCGCCTATAATCCGCGCCCTCCATGGACCTCTCCCCCATTCTGGATTCGCTCAACGAGGCGCAACGCGACGCGGTCACCGCGCCCGTGGGCCCGGTGCTGGTGCTGGCCGGCGCGGGCTCCGGCAAAACGCGCGTGCTCACGCATCGCATCGCCTGGGTCATCCAGACCGAGGGCGCGTCGCCGCATTCCATCCTCGCGGTCACGTTCACGAACAAGGCCGCGCACGAGATGCGCGGGCGCATCGAGAAGTTGTTAGGCATTCCGGGAAGCAACATGTGGGTGGGCACGTTCCACGGCATCGCGCACCGGCTGCTGCGCCTGCACTGGCGCGATGCCAAGCTCCCGCAGACCTTCCAGATTCTCGATGGCGAAGACCAGCTGCGGCTCATCAAGAAGATCGTGAAGGCCATGGAGCTCGACGAAGCGCGCTGGGTTCCGCGCGAGATCCAGTACTTCATCAATCACAACAAGGATGAAGGCCATCGCCCGCCGACGCTGAAGGATGGCAACGACCCGACGCGCCGGCAGCTCATCAAGATCTACGCCGAGTATGAAGCCCAGTGCCAGCGCACGGGCGTGGTGGATTTCGCGGAGCTGCTGCTGCGCGCCTACGAACTGTGGTTGTACAACCCGGAGATTCTCAAGCACTACCAGCATCGCTTCCGGCACGTGCTCATCGATGAGTTCCAGGACACGAACGCCATCCAGTACGCGTGGTCGCTGCTGGTGGCGGGCCAGGCCGGAGCGCCGTTCGTGGTGGGCGACGACGACCAGTCCATCTACCGCTGGCGCGGCGCGCGCGTGGAGAACCTCACGCGGTTTTCCAAGGACTATCCGGCGGCGAAGCTGTATCGCCTCGAGCAGAACTACCGCTCCACGGGCAACATTCTGAAGGCGGCGAACGCGCTGATCTCGAACAACACCGGACGCCTGGGCAAGAACCTGTGGACCGAAGGCAAGGACGGCGAACGCATCAAGCTGTACGCCGCGTTCAACGAGCGCGATGAAGCCGAGTTCGTGATGCATCGCATCCGCGACTGGACCAACCAGGGCGGTGCGCGGCGCGAGGTGGCGATTCTCTATCGCTCGAACGCGCAATCACGTGTGTTCGAAGAAATCTTCATGTCGGCGCGCATTCCGTACAAGGTGTACGGCGGCCTGCGGTTCTTCGAACGCGCGGAAATCAAGGATGCGCTGGCCTACCTGCGCATCATTACGAACCATGCCGACGATGCGTCGTTCGAGCGCGTTGTGAACCTGCCGACGCGCGGCATCGGCAACAAGTCGCTGGATGTGGTGCGCGAACAGGCGAAGGCGGCCACCTCGTCGCTGTGGGACGCCGCGGCGCATTGCGTGGCTCATGGCGTGCTGGGCCCCAAGGCCGAAGCCGCGGTCAACGGTTTCCTGAAGTTGGTAGAACAACTCGGGCGGGACATCGACGGTCTCGAGCTGCACGAGCAGGTTGACCACGTCATCAACAACTCGGGGCTGGTCGAGCACCACAAGAAGGAGAAGGCGGATCGCGGCGAAGCGCGCGTCGAGAACCTGAACGAGCTCGTGTCGGCCGCGCGCGGTTTCGAGCCCGATGGCACGAACACGGATGATGAGGCACTGCCGCCGCTCGACGCGTTCCTGTCGCACGCGGTGCTGGAATCCGGCGAGGGCCAGGCCGAAGCCTGGGAAGACTGCATCCAGATGATGACGCTGCATACGGCCAAGGGACTCGAGTTCCCCGTGGTGTTCCTGTGCGGCCTGGAAGACGGCCTGTTTCCGCATCAGCGTTCGCTGAATGATGAGGCGGGTCTCGAGGAAGAGCGCCGGCTTTGCTACGTGGGCACGACACGCGCGATGAAACAGTTGTACCTCACCTACGCCGAGCAGCGTCGTTTGCACGGGCAGGACAACTACGGCACGCCGTCGCGGTTCATCTCCGAGTTCCCGGAGGACCTGGTTGAAGAAGTGCGTCCGCGAATCCAGATTTCGCGGCCCGTGGCGGCGGGACGATTCAAGCCGCCGACCGAAGAACTGGCGCCGGGCGTGAGGCTGGGCGCGCGCGTGCGACACAAGAAGTTTGGCGAAGGCGTGATCCTGAAGGTGGAAGGCCACGGACCACAGGCCAACATCCAGGTGAATTTTGCGTCGCTCGGCGTCAAGATCATGATGCTGGAATATCTCGAGGTGGTTAGGTGAACTTTTCTGAGAAGCTGGCCGCGGCCTGGAAAGCCACGAATTCCCTGGTGTGCGTGGGGCTCGATCCGGAGCCGAAGAAGTTTCCGGACCAGTTCCGCGATGCGCCGGGCGGCATCTTCCAGTTCAACCGCGCCATCATCGACGCCACGCGCGATCTGGTGTGTGCGTACAAGCCGCAGTTCGCGCATTACGCGGCGCACGCGGCAGAGAATCAGCTCGAGCACACCATCGACTACATCAAATCGACCTGCCCGAATGCGGTGGTGATCCTCGATTCGAAGCGTGGCGACATCGGCAGCACGGCGGAGCAATACGCGCACGAGGCGTTCGAGCGCTACGACGCCGACGCGGTAACGGTGAATCCGTATCTAGGCCGTGACTCCGTCGAACCGTTCCTAAAGCATGCCGACAAGGGCGTCATCATTCTTTGCCGAACGAGCAATCCGGGCGCGAAGGATTTTCAGGATCTGGACGTGGGCGGCAGGAAGCTGTTCCAGCACGTGGCCGAGCAGGTGGCGAAGGAATGGAACACGGCTAACAACTGCATGCTGGTGGTGGGCGCCACGTATCCCGAAGAGCTCGCCGATATTCGCCAGCGCGTGGGTGATCTGCCGTTCCTGGTGCCGGGTGTCGGCGCGCAGGGCGGCGATGTGGCGAAGGTGATGGCGGCGGGCAAGACTGCGGCCGGAACGGGACTGGTGATCAGTTCATCACGCGCAATTCTCTATGCGAGCTCGGGTGAGGATTTTGCGAGCGCCGCGCGCAAGGCCGCGCAGAGTCTGCGCGACTCGATCAACTCGCATCGGTAGGTGGGTGCCGGGTGGGGAAAGTGGGGAGTGCGACTCCCCACTTTCCCCACCCGGCACCGTCAGGGGCCCCAGCGGAAGATAGGCGGCGGCACCTTGTCCTCCGGCTCTCGTGGCCTCTCAGTGCGATTCAGGTCTGGCAGGAAAATCCTCCAACTCTGCGAGGGATTCTTGAGCCCCCACCACAGCGGCATCAACGGTCCGACAGGAATGGGCTCCTCGTACTCAACCGGCAGCAATTCGCGCTTGCCCTCGACCACCACCGTGTTCTTCTCGGCATGGGGCGCATCGAGCACCGCACGATATTCATTCGGCATCATGTATTTGCGAACGTCGCCGACGCGCAGGTCGAGTGGCTTCGCAGGCAGGGGCTTGGAGGTCGGAACCGGCACTGGCGTTGCCGGGGCGGGAGTCGGAGAGGCAGCCGGGGCGGCTGCGGGCACTGACGCTGTGGGAACCGGCGAGGACGACGGCTCGGCGGCTTCGACTGCCGCACACACCGCCAACGTCAGCCCCAAACCCACACGATGCTTCATGTCACCGCCTCCTAACCTGAAGCTAGGACCTTGCCCTGGAAGCTTAGTTCGACGACGCCTGGGGCGCGTCCCCTTTTGCTAACAAATCTGGAACGGCCCCGAAGCGGGGCCTGACCCCATTTCAGGATCGTTCGTTGGCCAGTGAATTGACCACGTTCAGGGTCCTGCCCAGCTGTTTCTCGGCCAGATTGGCGCGAGCCTCATCGGCAGGTTCGCCGGACTCGTAGGCCAGCGCCCGCAGCTCGATGGCGCTTGCGCGGGCGCGCACATAGTCGCGGAGCGCTTCCTGCATGCGCGAGGAGCGCGAATCGTCCTGCGGAAGCGTGGTGGCTTGCAGCAGCGGCCGCGACGCGGCGCGCCAGGGCTCGAGCACTTCGTGGCGCAGTCGCTGGGCAATCTCCAGCCGATTCACGCGTGCGTTGGGTGGAAACGTGAGGATGTCGGTCTGGCGACGCACGATCTCCGCTTCCGCGCGGACGAAGGT
>DASQJS010000065.1:0-3832 GCA_035630995.1 Steroidobacteraceae bacterium
AGTATGGGATGCCGGCTGCCCGCTGAGATCGCGAGAATGGCCCCGGCCGTCGAGCGGCCGATTCCCGGCAGCGCCATCACCGCGTCGAGTCCCGTGGGAAATATTCCGCGGCGTTCATCGCGAATCACCTGCGCCGCACGATGCAGATTGCGCGCTCGCGCGTAATAGCCGAGCCCGGTCCACAGGTGCATCACTTCATCCACGGTGGCGTTCGCCAGCGCCCGCACATCGGGGAAGCGCTGCATGAAGCGGTCGAAATACGGGATAACCGTGGTCACCTGAGTCTGCTGCAACATGATTTCGCTGACCCACACGCGATAGGCGCTGCGATCTTTCTGCCACGGCAGGTCGTGACGACCTTTTTTTGAATGCCACGCCAGCAGTCGCGAGGCAATTCCGTTTGCTCGCGTGTTCATGGCGTCACCGCGGGTGGTTTTGGTGAGCTGCGCAGACCCTGCTCGTCGAGCAACAGCCGAAGCGTTACATCTTTCATATCGATGTCGTCGAGCGTCGCCTGTTCGAGGTGGATTGCCCCGCGAAAGCGCAACGCTTTCAATTCGGCCGTGGGCAGTACGAAGGGCTCGCTCGCCGGGTCGCTCGGCGGAATGTAGCGAGCGATGTCGATGGAGGAGCCGGAAAGCGCAAATTCGCCGAGCGCATCGTTGCCCGCCGTCCGGCTGAATGATCCGGCGAAATGCGTGTCATCGAGATCAAATGAAAGCGGATCGACGCGGATCGCGCCATCGTCAAAAGCCCACGCACCGCTGAAGCCGATCTTCCCGAGTGCCTTCGGGTCGGTGGTTTTCGGTGCTTCGATTCCCACGGCCGCCAGCAGCGCACGCGCGTCGAATGGTTTGGCCGTCACCTGACCCGCAAGTTTTGGGTGCTCGCCGAGCGTGCCGTGAACGCCGCCCGTTGCCTCGAAGCCGCCGAATGCGATGGAGAAGCGCTCCGCATCGACCGACGCAAAATCTTCCGGCACTACGACCTTGGGCACCTCGAGCCTGAACGGCACACCTTCGGCCACGAAGCCGCCCATGTGCAGCACTCCGGCGATTTCGGTATCCGTGAATGGCTGGCCCAGTGAGATCTCGTCGGTACTCAGGTTGAAACCGGTGATTTCGACGCGCCGGGGAATGCTCTCGTCGATGAACAACAGGTGGCTGTTCTCGATTTCGAGGCCGTCGACATTCAACTGCGTGGACGTGGCATTAGGATCTGCCGGCTGAGCGCCGCCCAACCCCAGCCAGTTCGCACTACCGTCCGCGCGTCTTACCAGGCGAAGGTCGGCGCCGCTCAGGAAGATGCGGTCCGCAATTACGTCCCCACTCAGCAGCGGAAGGAGTTTCACGCCCAGTTTCGCGCTCTTCCATGAGACCAGCGGTTCTGGCCCGAAGTCCGCCGGGCTGCCGAACTTGCCTTCACCCGTGCGCAAGCTGAGCCACGGAAAGAAGCCGAGCTCGATGTCACCGACCAGTGTGAATTCGCGGCCGGTGCGGTCACGCACAGCCGCTTCGATTTGCGACTTGAAGCTGTTGGGGTCGACCAGCCACACGACCACCAGCACGCCGAGTACGACGAGGGCGACCAGCGCACCGAGACCCAGCGAAACCCATTTGAGAGGACGCACGCGGCCGACATTGTATCGATCTCGACCGCGCGGGTTTCGGCCGCGTTAAGGCTTCAGCGGTCGCAGATGTCGATGTCGCCCGACAGCGTTTTCGCACGGACGCGCGCGCCCGACTCGACGGTGCGGATGTTCAGCCGCTTGCCGGGCCCGTATTTGCTGACCCGCTCCACGTTATCGGCCAGGCAACCGTCGATGTCACCGCTGAAGGACTCGATTTCCGTCGACAATCCGCCCGGCGCCGACAGCCGCAGGATGATTTCCCCGCTGACGCCCTCGACGTCGACGCGTCCGTCGCGCGTGAGCTTGCCGCGCACTTCGAGGCTGCCCGAGGTGGTGCGGCCACGCACATCGCTGGTGTCTCCCATCTCCACGTTGGCATCGCCGCTGACCGTGACCACGTCGAGCGAACCCGCCGCGTTGGTCAGGTCGAGGTTGCCGCTCACCGAGGACACCCGCAGGCGCGCCGGCTTGCCGCCACCGCGCACCGTCACATCACCGCTGACGGAGCGCACTTCCGATTCATCACCGGAAATGTCGGCCGTGACCTCGCCGCTGACGCTCTTGAGTCGCTGCGTCCCGAGCACTCCGCGCGATGACACGTCGGCGCTCACCGCCGACACTTCGACGCTGCTGTTCCTAGGCACCGATACTTCGATATCCGCGTCGCCATCGTGCGAACTGCCTCGTGGCAATATCACCTTGACCACTGTGCGTCCGCCGCTCGACTCCACGTCGAGACGTTCGACGTCCTCACCCAGGTGGCCGGTGACCTGGACTTCGTTGCGGTCCCAGCCGCGCACGTCGATGGACCCCGACACATTCGAGATCACGACTTCGCCTTTGGCGTCGGCCGCGACCTTGCGGTCGATGGAATCGTTGTCGGCGAATGCCGTGAGCGGCAGCGCGCAGGCAACCAGCAGTGCGGTGGCATGTTTTGAATGTCTGAACATTTCTCAAGTCTCCTGGCTGCCGGAGTCACGCACCACGGTCAGTGCGCGCATTTCCTCCTGGCAGGAATTCACTAACAACTCTTGCAGCAGCGCGTTGGCCGGGTCGCGCCCGAGCGCCGCTTCGATATCGCTGATCGAACGCTTGAGCGTCCGCAGGCTCGCCGCTACTTTTTCGCGTTCGGCTGCCGGCATGGCCGCCAGCCGCTTGTCGACTTCGACCAGCAGGACTTCGCGCTGCTTGCGGTAATCCGCGTCACGCAGCGCGGCGGGCAACATCTCGAGTGAGCCCTGCGTCGAGGCGGGGCCGGCAGCCAACTGCGGAGGCGAGAAGCTGCGGCCAATGAAGATGCCGACCGTGACCAGCGCCACCGCCGCCGCCATGCCGGCCGCGGGCAACCAGCGGGTACGGCGCGGAGCGCTGTCGACGGTGGCGGCCGCCCGGTCGGCTTCGATGGCCGCCGCGATGGCAGGCCACAGATCGCGCGCCGGCGGCAGGCTTTGTGCCAGCTCATCGATTCGCTTCACGCGTCGAACGTTCATCGCACACCTCGTTCAAGTCTGTCCCGCAACAGGCCTCGAGCCCGATGCAGCTGCGCCTTGCAGGTCCCCACGGCGATGCCGAGCATCTCCGAGGCTTCCGAATGTTCGTAACCGTAGACACCGCACAGCACCAGCGCATCGCGGGCACCCTGCGGCAGCGATTGAATCGCCGCCTCGAGCTCTTCCTCTTCCACCGGCGTATCGAAACTCAACACCGGCTCCTCATACTCGGTCGGATCTTCGACCGCGATTTCCGCGTTCGAGGGGCCCCGCCGCTTCTCGAGCACGGTATTCACCGCAATACGGTGCAACCAGGTGGAGAAGCTGCTGCGCGCCTCGAATCTCGGCAGTGCCTTCCAGGCCTTGATGAAAGCATCCTGGGCACAGTCGGCCGCCAGATCCGGGTTGCGCGTCATGCGCAGGCAAAGCCCGTGCACGCGACCCACGTGGTCGCGGTAGAGACGTTCGAAGGCCTTTGAATCGCCCTTCCGTGCGCGCTCGATGAGCGCCACGTCGAAATCGACGACCGTGTCGGCCCTGCCTTTGTCAGCGATCGTCATCCGGGCTGTCGCGCCATCTGCCAAACGTCTCTCCCTCGTATGTACCTTAGAGGACGTGTAGGCGGCATGGGTTTGAAATGCCGGTGCCGGGCCGGGAAACCGGGAAAACTCCGGCCGGAGCGCGACAATTCGGCGAAATGACTGGGAGTTTT
>DASQJS010000066.1:0-9456 GCA_035630995.1 Steroidobacteraceae bacterium
CGTGCTGGACCAGATCGGCCTGCACATCCGCAACTCGTCCAACATCATCATCCGCAATCTGCACATCAAGAACGTGAAGAAGAGCGGTTCGCCCACCTCGAACGGCGGCGATTCGATCGGCATGGAGACTTCGGTCAACAACATCTGGATCGACCACAACACGCTGGAAGCCAGCGGTGGTGAATCCGATGGTTATGACTCGCTGCTGGACATGAAGGCCGGTGTCACCAACGTGACGGTGTCGTACAACCACTATCGCAATTCGAGCCGCGCGGGCCTCATCGGCTCGAGCGACAGCGACAGTGCCAACACGAACATCACGTTCCACCACAACTGGTACGAGAACATCGAGCAGCGCACACCGCTGCTGCGCCATGGGCTCGCGCACAGCTACAACAATTACTTCTCCAACCTCAGCAACAGCGACATGATCCATGGCATCAATTCGCGCATGGGTGGCCGCATTCTTGTCGAAGGCAATTACTTCAAGAATTCGAACAACCCGCTGATTGCCTCGGATGACTCGGATGAGCCGGGATGCTGGCAGACGCGGTCGAATTTCCTGGATTCCATTTCCTATGACCGTTCGGTGGGCAACGGCGCGCTGGTGGTTCCGATCATCAGCGGCGGGCAGTTCGACTCGACCTGCACGGTGACCGTGCCGTACAGCTACACGCTGGACTCGGCCTCGGGCCTGCCCGCAGCCCTGCCGGGCCAGGTCGGCGTCGGGAAGATCCAGTAGTCCGCTGCAGGTAGATAGATCGACAACCACAGACGGCCCCGTTCGAGGCAACTCGCGCGGGGCCGTTCTCGGTGCCGGGTGGGGAAAGTGGGGAGTCACTCCCCACTTTCCCCACCCGGCACCAACAAGCCACAAGGAGTGAGGCGATGAAACATCCATTCGTATACGTGCTGGCGGTAGCGCTGTTGGCAGCCGTGCCGGCGAGCGCAGTCGTGCCCGGTTTTGCGGGAAACATCACTGGCGGCGGCAATGCAACGCCCGTCGTCGTCAACAACCTGTCGGCCGCGCAAACCGCGGTCAATAACTACTCGGGCAGCGGCGGCCTGGTGCTCCACTACAACGGCACGTTCGACGAGCAGGCCATCCTGAACAACATCTGTGGCCAGTGGAGCAAGCCGGCGCAGGAGTTGTCGATCAGCGGAAAGAACAACATCACGATCCTTGGCATCGACGGCTCGAAAGCGAACTTCGGCATCCGCATCAAGGGCACGTCGAACAACATCATCGTGCGCAATATGAAGATCGGCCTGCTGCCGGGCGGCGCCAGCAACGGCGACCTCATCGGCATCGAGGCCAACTCGCACCACGTGTGGATCGACCACAACGAACTGTACACGCGGAACATGAAGTGCGAAGGCACGCCGGACGACGACACGACGTTCGACGGCATGCTCGACATCAAGAACTCGGCCAGCTTCATCACGGTCTCGTACAACTACATGCACGACCACGCGAAAGTGGGGCTGATCGGCGCAAGCGACACCGACAGCGCCGAGCGCCGCGTCACCTATGCGCACAACCGCTACGAAAACCTGGGCTCGCGCCTGCCGTTCCAGCGCTTCGGCTACGTGCACTCGTACAACAACTGGTTCAACAACATCACCGGCAGCGGCATCAACCCGCGCATGGGTGGCCACATACTCGTCGAGAACAACTTCTTCGAGAACGCGCTCAACCCGGTGTTCTCGCAGTCGACGGTGCTCGGCCAATGGGACCTGCGCAACAACAACACGCGCAGCTCTGCGGACAACGCCACCTACAACATCCGCTGGACGGCCTGCTCCGGCAGCACTCCGTGCCAGAAGGCGACCAACTGGACGACGACCGCGACGTTTCCGATCACGCTGCCGTACTCGTACACCACCTATCCGGCGGCTACGTCGAAGTGCATTGCGCTGAACGCGGCGGGCGCGGGCAAAGGCCTGAAGGAAGCCCCCGACGTGCTGAGCCTGTGCGGTGGCACTAACAACCTCACCGTCGGATCCTCGTCGGTGTCGTTCGGCGCCGGTGCATCGTCGTCGCCGGTCTCGGTCACCGCGAACGTGAGCTGGACCGTCACCGACGACCAGAGCTGGCTCAGCACCACGCCGACGAGCGGCACCAACAACGGCAGCTTCGCGGTGAATGCCACGGCCAACACCGGCACGGCGAGCCGCAATGGCACCGTAACGGTGGTCGGTGGCGGCATCACGCGCACGGTCGCGGTGGCGCAGGCGGGCACGGCCACGACGACCAGTGTCTATCAGACCGAGAGCGGCACCGTCGGCGGCGGCACGGTGCTCGAGAGCAGCAACACCGGGTTCAACGGCTCGGGCTACGTGAATGCGTCGGCCACCGGCGGCTTCTCTCAGAACAGCAACGTGGATGGTCGCGGCGGCGGCTCGAAGACGCTGCGCATCCGGTACGCGCTCGGCGTGACGGCGGCGCGCACGGGCCGCCTGGTCGTGAACGGAACCGCGACGAACATCACGTTCAACGGAACCGGCGCGTGGACCACGTGGGCGCTGCAGAACGTCACCGTGACGCTCAACAACAACACGTCGAACACGATCCGCTTCGAATCGACTGGCCAGGACCTGGCAAACATCGACCAGATCGAGATTCTTTAGTCAGTAGTGGAAACAAAAGGAGCGAACATGGATTTTCGCAGCATTGTTTTTGGATTGCTCGCAGGGACGTTGGCGATGAGTGCAATGGCCGGGAACCGCCCGCCTGGCTACAAGACCATCTGTACGGAAAACAAGACGTGTACCGTGGCCGGCCCCATCTGGGTCGCCTTCGGTCGCGCGGACAAGTTCTTCTCCAAACAGATGTCCGGCACATTCGTCTGCAACCAGATCACCTTCGGTGGGCGGATCAGCGGAGGCACGAACGAGTGCTCGGTGCCGATCGATGGAGTGTCACCTCCACCGCCCCCACCGCCAGCCCCGCCGCCGCCGCCCCCGCCACCGCCGCCGCCCCAGGGTGGTGAGATCACCGGTTCGACGTGTGTGTCCACGGGCGAAGTCACCGTCAGCCAGACGATTGTTGTGTCAGCTGGAACGTATGACGGCGGATGCCGCACGTACAACCCGACGCTGGCGCTCGGCGATGGTGGCCAGGCAGAAGGGCAACAACCGGTGTTCCGCATCGAGAATGGCGCGACGGTGCGCAATGTGATCATCGGGTTGAACGGTGCCGATGGCATCCACTTCTACCGCGGTGGCCACATCAACAATGTGCGCTGGCTGAACGTCGGCGAAGACGCGTTCACCGTCAAGGAAGGCACGGTGAATCAGCCGGTGACCATCACCAACATCACCGGCGTGAACGCGCAGGACAAGTTCGGGCAGATCAATGCCTCGACCACGATGACCATTCGCAACTGCGTGATCGACGATGCCGGCAAGGCCATCCGCCAGAACGGCGGCACGAGCTTCACTGCGCACGTCACGATGGAGCTCTGCCAGTTGAGCAACATTCGCGACCAGGCGTTCCGCAGCGACAGTTCGAGCAGCACCATGCAGTTCAGGAACAGCCGCATCACCCGCACCGAAGAACTCTGCGCGGGCAGCTGGGCGTCCTGCACCGTCACCGACGTAGTGACGTTCTGAAATGGGGACATTCCTCGTTTCCTAGCAAACGGGGACACCCCCCAACGCGCCCCGTCCGCAAGGACGGGGCCGCGACTCCTTCGATAATCGGTGCGAGTGCGGACGGTTTACCAACGCCTTCCCATGTGTCACAGTATTCATGTGACACCGGAGGCCCCATGGTTCCATTCAAACTCAGACTCACCCCTGGCCAGTCCATCTTTGACCAGGTGGTCTTCGCCGCCGTCAAATCCATCCTGGCCGGCGAACTGAAAGCCGGTGAACCCTTCCCCTCCGTGCGCACCCTCGCGCTGGAGCTGAAGATCCATCCGAATACCGCCCACAAGGTCGTGCAGCACCTGATCCAGGAACGCTGGCTCACGATGCAACCGGGTGTCGGAACCGTGGTGGCGCTGCCGCCGAAAGCACGCGCCGGCGACCGCAAGCGCCTGCTCGAAGACGAAGTGGAAAGGCTGGTGGTGGAAGCCATGCGCGTTGGCGCAGGCCTCGGAGAAGTGCAGCAGGCGGTGGAGGACACCTGGACCGATCTGCGGAGCCTCAGGACCGTGGCCGTGAGTAATGGCAAGTGATCATCCAGACCAATCATGTCGCCAAGCGATTCGGGCGTTTCGAGGTCATCGAAGACCTGAACCTGCGCGTACCCGAAGGCTCGGTGTTTGCGCTGATCGGCCCCAATGGCACGGGCAAGACCACCACCATCCGCATGCTGATGAACATCCTGCGTCCCGATCGCGGCGACATCGTCGTGCTCGGCAAGCCGTCGCACAATCTGGGGGCGAAGGACTTCGAGCGCATCGGCTACGTTTCAGAAGGCCAGACACTCCCCGAAGGCCTCACGCTTGCGCAGTATTTCGACTACCTGCGAAGCATTTATCCCAGCTGGGACCGCGCGCTCGAAAACGAGCTGTGCATACACTTCGAGCTGCCGCCAACGCGCAGGATCAAACACCTCTCACACGGAATGCGCATGAAGGCTCTGCTCGTCGGCGCGCTGGCGTTTCGTCCCAGGCTGCTGGTGCTGGATGAACCGCTGAGCGGTCTCGACACGCTGGTCCGCGACGAAGTGGTGAACGGCCTGCTCCAGCAGGCCGCCGACACCACCATCCTGATTTCCTCGCACGAGCTCTCGGAGATCGAGAGCTTCACCACGCACGTGGCGTTCATGCAGGACGGCAAGCTGTTGCTGCAGCAGGCCATCGACGACCTGCGGCTGCGCTTCCGCGAAGTGCTGGTCACTCTCTCGGCGGCGAAGGAGCCGGCGCTCGCGCTGCCCGGCGACTGGTTGCTTCCGGAATCGGAAGGTCACCGCCTGCGCTTCATCGCATCCAACTACCAGAACGACGGCGCGCTGCTTCAGCAGCTCACGGAGCGCTTCGGGGCGGTGCGAATGGAATGCGAGCCCATGCCCCTGCGCGCGATCGCAAACTCGCTCATGCAGCACCGCAAGCGGAATCTCAAGCGATGAACCTGTCGATCCTCGGCGCCATCCTGAAGAAGGATGTGCGGAGCCTCTTGCCGCTGATAGCCCTCATTGCCCTGCTCTTCCTGGCCGATGCGCTCATCCTTCGCCTGGATCTGCTGCCGTTGTGGGAGATCTGGGGCACGATGGTGCTGCTGATGGCGTTCGTCGTGCTGATCATCTCGGTGTTTCAACTCGATTCGGCCGCGAGTCTCACCGAAGACTGGCTGTGCCGGCCCCTGCGCAAACGCGAATTGCTCGGCGCGAAGGTGCTGCTCGTTCTGGCCGTCGCCTATCTACCTCACGCCATCGGCACCGTCATCGCCGATGTGAGTCTTGGCTACCCCGTTTCGGAAGTGCTGCTGGACGCGGTGTTGTTGCCGGACGAGCTGTTCCTGATCTTCATGCCGGTCATGATGTTCGTCGCCATCATCACGCGCACTTTCGTCCAGGCGTTCGGCGTGTTGTTCACCATCTTCATCTGCGTGTTCGTGGTTCCAACGCCTTTCCTGCGCCCGCCTGGTCCGTTGGATTCCGGGATTTTCGACGAACTGCTCACCTCCGGCATGATCTGGCTGGGACTCGCGCCCGCACGGCTGGCGTCGTTCGTGCTCGCCGCGCTCGGATTCTGGCTCGTTTACTGGCGCCGGAACCTGTTGCTGGCGCGGGCCCTGATGGTGGCCACCGTCTTCGTCATCGTGTTCTCGTTTGTTTTACCGATGGTCTTGATACCGCGGAAATCCACGTTCGCGTTGCTTGCGGCATTCGGCCCGGCGCCACCGGCGGACGCGGCGCGCATTTCCTTGCGCAGCACGCGCATCTGCTTTCCCGCCGCACCTCGCGCGAGTCAATCGACCGATGTGGCGTTCCTCGCCGCCCGGAACGGCGCCCAGCTATGGGGTGATGAGGCGTTGGGCAACTCGGGACCCAACTCGATTGCCTTCCTGACGGCAATCGAAGCGCGGGGACTTCCGCTGGATTGGCGCGTCAAGCTCAACTACGTGCAGGCGGACTATTCGGCCGGCGGCGCGCCTCTCGAATCGCTGCGACCCGCCACCTACATCACCGACGACCGCGGCGGCGGAGCACTGGCGCATAGCTGGATGCTGCCGGAGAGCACGCTGCGAAAGCTTCGGAACGTGCAACCTCAACTTCAGCTCACGTATTCGTTGACGCTGCTGAAGCCGCGCGAGCACAGCCTTCCCACGGATGGCAAGCGCCACACGCTGCCGGGACTCGGTTGGTGCAGCGCCAAGGTCGACGAGCCGGGCAACCGCATCGACGTCGACTGCTTCAGTGCGATTACGCATCCCGCGCAGATCAGCGCGCAGTTGAACGAAATCTCTGCGAGTCGGGTCTACGACAGCGTCAACTTCGCGCCCGCATGGGCACAACAGCCATACAGCCATCGCCTCGAGCTCGCGATCGGCTCGCCGGGTCTTGCGAAGCACGACACCATCACCGTGACTGCTTGGGAAGCCGCGGGCTTTCTCGACAAATCGCTGACGCTGCCCGGCATCCTCGGTGCAGATCTCGACACCTGCCCGCTGCCGACGGAGCGCAGGGATCTTCAGCAGGCCCGCTGGCGCGACCCGGCGTCGCACGAAGCGCACTCCATCACGGTCGATCAAGGCGTGCAGCTCGAGGTGCTTGATTTCGGCGGCACGGGCTCACCCGTCTTGCTGCTACCGGGTCTCGGAGCGACGGCGCACTCGTACGACGAGCTCGCGCCGCTACTCGCGCGCCATCACCGCGTGGTCGCGATGACGCGCCGCGGCGCCGGCTACTCGAGCAAGCCCGACTTCGGCTTCGACACGCCGCGGCTCGCGCAGGACGTGCTGCGCGTGATGGATGCGATGCGCCTCGAGAGAGTGGTGCTGGTGGGCCACTCCATCGCCGGCGACGAGCTCACCTGGCTCGGCGGGCATCATCCGGATCGCTTTAAAGGCATCATCTATCTGGACGCCGCGTACGATCGATCGGGCGATCGAGATGCTCCGGACGCGGTGCGCCTGCGTGAGCTCGGCCGGTTCCTGCCGCTGGAACCGCCGATCCCGCCACAGGCGATGCAGAATTTCGATGCGATGACGAAGATGCTGCTCGAGCGCGGCCACGTACCACTTCCCGAGGGCGAGCTCATTGCGTTCCGGCGCGTGAACGATCCAGCTCTTGCCGGAATACCGAACGTCGAAGGGCGCGCACAGCAGGCGATCGCCGCGGCGATCGAGGCGCCCGACTATGCGGCGGTGAAGATTCCAGCGCTGGCGATCTATGCGATCGAGAGTCCGAACAAGCCGCTGCCGTCCTGGTACGACGCGAACGACGAGGAACAGATCGCATACTTCGCGGAGCGCGCCCGCATTCTCGATGCCATGAAGCGCGAGAGCATCGAACTATTCCGGCACAACGTCATTGAGGGACAGGTGCTCGAAATGCAGAACGCGTCGCACTACATCATCCAGTCGAACCAGCAGGAAGTGCTGGAAGCCATCGAGACGTTCGTTGCGGGGCTTTAGTCAGGGCACAACTGGCAACACCACCGCGGTCGCCGTGGCGCCGCCGAACCATACGCTCTGCGTCGCTTTCTTATAGTCACCCGGCCTGGCAAACATGATGTTCTCGACATACGTCTGCGGATTGCGATCGTAGAGCGGGAAGAGGCTCGACTGGATCTGCACCATGATCCGGTGACCCGGCAGGAACACGTGGTCGACGTCGGGCAGCGCCCAACGATAGTGCTCCACTTTGCCGGCTTTGAGCGGAGAGGGTTTGGCAAAGCTCTTCAAATAACGTCCGCGGAAAATCTCGATGCCGATCGGCAGCTCATAACCAGCCATGCCGGGCTTCGCGCCCTGCGACGCAGGCTCCGGCACATCGTTCGGGTAGACGTCAATCAGTTTCACCACCCAGTCGCTGTCCGTGCCGGTGGTTGAAGCAAACAACTCGACCTCGGGCGCCCCCATGATGTGAACCGCCTTGTCGAGCGGTGCACTCTTCCAGCTCGCCACGTCGGGACGGTCCGTCACGAACCGCTGATCGCGAATCAGCCACGGCTTCCACTGCGTCGAGTCGTTCATGTCGATCGGGCGCGGGATGAACGGCACCGGCTTGGCGGGGTCGCTGACGTATTCCTCGTGACCGCCCGCCTTCGGACGCTCGAAAGAGGCCACGCCGCCCGCCGCCAGGTAGATAGGCTTCGCCTTGCCCATCGGCCAGCGCGGGGAGACGTTCCACTTGTTCACGCCCGTGGCGTAAGTGAGCACCGGCGGCGTCTTCGGATCGGGGCCGCCCTTCAGCCAATGGTCGAAGAACGGCTTCACGTACTCCACGCGCCATTCGCGCGCCGTATCCCCGGTGAACGTCAGCGCGCCGAGATCGTAGCCATAGTGGTTGGCACCCGAGTGCCGCCAGGGACCGATGTGCAGCGACACCATGTCGTTGTTCTTGTCCTTCGGCTCCATCGCGCGATAGACCGCCGGCGCGCCGTAGCTGTCTTCCTGGTCCCACTGCCCTACCTCGAGCAGCGTCGGCACTTTCAGCGGATGCGCCGCGAGCCATTTGTCCACCGCCTGCAGCGACCAGAATTCCGTGTACGCCGGGTTCTCGAGAAACTTGCGAACACCGGTGATGTTTTCGATGCCCAGCGTCTTCGCGTGATCCGCGACCGAGCCCGCCTCGAGGTAATACGTGTAGTGATCGCCCCCGCCGAGCGCGAAGTCACCGTCACCATCGCCCTTCTTGGTGGACAGGCCGACGATGTAGTCGAGCGAGCTGACACGAAAAGCGCCGTTGTGGAACCAGTCGTCGCCCATCCAGCCATCGACCATCGGACTTTGCGGCACCGCCGCCTTGAGCGCGGGATGCGGGTTGATTTCCGCCATCAGAGTCGTGAACCCGAGATAGGACGAACCGATGACGCCGACATTTCCGTTCGACTCCGGCGTGTTTTTTACCAGCCAGTCGATGGTGTCGTACGCGTCGGTCGATTCGTCGATGCCCGTATCGTTGACCGGTCCCGCCAACGGCCTGTTGAGCACCCATGCGCCTTCGGAGCGATGCAGGCCGCGAATGTCCTGGTAGACGCGAATGTAGCCATCGTTGACGAACTCGGCGTCCATCACTTCGAGGATATCGACGATGCGCTGGCTCGCGACACGATGCGTCGCCTTGTGCGCGTCATAAGGGGTGCGCGACAACAACATCGGGCCGTTCGCGGTTCCCTTTTTCATCACGGTGACCGTGTAGAGCTTGACGCCATCACGCATCGGCACCATCGCATCGCGACGGATGAAGTCTGCCGATGGCAGAGTCTGTTCGTACTTCTCGATGGCGTCGGGCGTCATCGGCGTTACTTGTGAGAGGGTGGCCGTGGCGGTGAATAC
>DASQJS010000067.1:0-22160 GCA_035630995.1 Steroidobacteraceae bacterium
GCAGGCACCGAGATCGACGAAGTCATCGTCACCGGTTTCCGCGGATCGCTGCAGACCGCCGCCGCCGAGAAGCGCGCCAACGTCAATTTCACGGATTCGATCTTCGCCGAGGACATCGGCAAGTTCCCCGACCTCAATCTCGCCGAATCACTGCAGCGCATTCCCGGCGTGCAGATCGCGCGCGACTTCACCGGTGAAGGCACGTCGGTCGCGGTGCGCGGTCTCGGTCGCGATTTCACGCAGATCACGCTGAACGGCGCGCCGGTAGAAACCGCGTCCGACAGCAACATCGACAGCGTCAGCCAGGGGCGCGGAATCGACCTCGTGTTATTCCCGACGGAACTGTTCCGTCAGCTGACGGTGAGCAAGACCCCGACCGCCAAGCAGCAGGAAGGCGCGGTTGCCGCGAACATCGACCTGCGCGTCGCAAGGCCGTTCGACGATAAAGGGTTTCACGTCAACTACAGCGCGAAGGGCAGCTTCCAGGAATCGAGCGAAGAGTGGAGCCCGCGCCTGGGGTTCTACGCGAGCAACACCTGGGACACCGGCATGGGCGAATTCGGCATCCTCGGCGGCGTCGCCTATTCGAATCGCAGTTACCGTTCCGACGGATTCAACACCATCGGTTTCACGACCGTCTCGCTCGGCAACCGCTGCCTGTACGCCACCGATCCGCAGTGCAACAGCTTCGTCACGCCTAACAACGACACGGGTTACGGCAACCAGGCACAGGCCTGGCCGACCACGGTTCCTGCCGGTTACAGCTTCGGCGCAAATGGCGCGAACGCGGGCGACCCGCTGACCGTATGCGGCGCCGGCGACACCGCTGGCGGCACCTCGAACCTGTCCTGCCGCGACCTGAGCTTCGCCATCTGGCCGCGTCTCGCCCGCCCGGACATGCTCATCGGCGAGCGCGAAACCACTTCCGGAATCATCACGATGCAGTGGGCGCCCTCGGACAAGCTCGAGTTCTACATCGACAGCCTGATCTCGAAGGCCGACCATGGTTACGAGCGCAACGACCTCAACCTCGCAGTCCGCAGCACGAATACCAACGTTCCCGTGAACGTGGTGCTCAACGAAGACAACATCGTGACGAGCGCGACCATCGCGAATCCGGTCTGGCTCAACGAAAACCGGCCGTATCACGAAGACACGGATTTCCTCAACCTCAACGGCGGCATGAAGTGGCAGATCGGTGAGAAGTTCACCGTCGACGCGTCGATCAACTACAACCACAGTGACTGGTTCCGCTCGACCAATACCTATCTGTTCAATTCGAACCTCAATACCGGCATCACGGTCGATCTCGAAGCCAATGGTGACGGCGTGATCAAGGTGACGCCGAGCCGCGATCTGAACGACCTCACCTTCTGGAACTGGAATGCGCTGCGCGTTCAGCCGGTCAAGCGCGAGCTTTGGCAGAAAGGCGCAAGAGTGGGCGGCGAATGGGCGTTCGCCGATGCGTTCAAACTCGGCGCGGGCTTCTCACGAGACACGTTCCATCGCGAGATCACCAACTGGGAAACGACGAGCTGCGCAACCGACGGTGGAAATACCACGAGTCCTTCCGGCCGCGAGTGCGCGGCCGCGCTGGCGGCTGCGGGCATCCAGCACGCTAAAGTTGCGATTCCCAATGCCCAGCTGCGCAATTACATGCAAGCCTGGACACACGGTGCGCTGTATCAGACGTCGGATTTCGACGTCGGCGTGAACAACGGCTGGGCGCTGCCTAACTACAGCCTGCTCGACCCGGCAACCAACCTCGATTTCTTCGAGAAGGAACTCGCTGTCGGCCTGGTCGGCGGTCTCAACGTCGCCGGCTACAACCCGCGCGTGCTCGACGAGGATACGGATGCGTTCTACCTCGAAGCAAACGGTCAGCTCGAGATGCTCGGCAACCTGCGTTACACCCTGGGTGCACGCTACATCAAGACGGATCAGTTCGTCTCCGGCTACATCAGCGCGAATACTCCTGACGGTGCGGTGCGCACGTATGTCGAAGACGCCGCCGACTATGACAAGGTGCTGCCGAGCCTGAACGTGGCGAGCGAGCTCGGTCACGGCCTGGTGTTGCGCGTCGCGGCGTCGGAAACGATGACACGTGCGCAGCCCGGCGACATCGCTCCCAACCAGTCGCTGAGCATCAACGGCGACGTGTTGACGATTGGCAACGCGGCGCTCACACCGTACTTCTCCCAAAACATCGACCTGGGGCTCGAGTGGTACTTCGGTGATTCCGGGCTCGGCATGATTGCCGTGAACGCCTGGACCAAGGAGATCGAGGGTTACACCACGATCGTCGGAACGGTGACTCCGTTCGGCCAGTTGGGCATCGATTACTCGACGCTGCCGATTGCCACGCAGACCGGTATTCAGAACACTGCCAATGCGCAGTGCGGCTGCACCAACGGCAATCCGGCCAACGCAAACGTTCGTGTCGACCAGCGTCAGAACACCAGCGAGCTGATCACGCTCGATGGCTGGGAACTGACCTACGTACAGCCGCTCGACTTCCTGCTGCAGGGCGCCGGGTTCACGGTGAACTACACGCACATCGATCAGGAGTCGGAGGGCGGCCTGCCGGGCGCTCCATCGAGCGCGATCACGGGTCTCTCGCCCTTCACCTACAACATCGCGGCCTTCTACGAGAACTATGGATTCTCGGGTCGTCTGACGTATTCGGTGCGTGACGCCTTCGTCGAATTCCTCGGCAACAACGAAAACAACATTGCCGGCGACAACTACGCGCAGGATCGCAAATACCTCGATGCGTCGTTCAGCTACAAGTTGCCGATGGACACGGACATTTCCATCAGCCTCGAAGTGCAGAACATCCTCAACGAACAGCTGCTGACGTACTTCCGCAGCGACGAGTTCACCCCGCGCGCTTCGTTCGCGCCCGGCCGCCAGATGCTGCTGGGCATAAGCGGTTCGTTCTGATTTGAAATAGTCTGCGTGCTCGAACGAGGCAGGGGAGGCCGCGGAAGCTGCCTCCCCTTTTTCTTGTCAGCAGCCCGCGTTCAGCGGGATTGGGCCAGCATCCAGGAGTACAGATCCTGGCCTTCGTAGATCCGCACCCAGGCCAGATGACCCAGCTCTTCCGCGACGGTGAAGCGAACCTCGGGATGACCGAGCTCCTCGAGCTTGTTCAGGGCCGGATAGAAAAAACGCAGCGGCACCACCGGATCGCGTCCGCCCGCAAACACCCACAAAGGTAGTTTGGCGCGCGCGATCGGACCCGCGTGATCCGGGTGGCCGTAGCCGACGATGGGCGCGAGAGCGGCGAACTTCTCCGGATGACGTGCCGCGAGAAACCATGCGCCAAAACCGCCGTAACTCAGGCCCGTCAGGTAGACGCGTTTCGCATCACCCTTGAAGTCCGCGATCGTGCGATCGACCATCGCCAGCAACTCGTTCTCGATCTCGTTCCAGCCATCGGGCGGACCCTCGGGGCCATCCGGCAGCTTGTCGTCCGAGAGTTTTCCCTGCATGGCTTCCGCCAATCGCAAGACTCGACCGTCGGGCCGCGGATTGGTCCAGTTCGCAAGCCGCTGCGGTATCTGGTCCCGCGTGCGATTCCTGATGTAATCCACGTCCCCCTGGCCAAACATCGGCAGCTGCGGCGAGATGATCACGAAAGGCAGGTTCCGTCTCTGACACCACGCCTCGAACATGGGACCGTGCACGAGCACGTAGTCGAGATCCTTCCTGGCGTCGCCGCGTTCGCCGTTACCGTGCAGAAACAACATGACCGGCCACTGCTTCGACTGCGCGAATCCGCGTGGAAGATAGACGAAGTAGTCGCGCTGTTTGCCGGTGCGCTCGCTCTGATAGGAAATGCGCTTGAGCTCGGGCTCTGACAGGGCGGTGTGGGCTGGCGCGGCCGCCGCCGCCAATTGCGAATCGGAAGCGGCCGAAGCACCGGCCGCTCCCGCCAGGAGGGGGAACACTTCTCTGCGTGTGGTCATGGATCCCCCTTTTTGCCGCTTCATCGAATGACGCGCGCGCCTTTGCCCTTCATCACGGCCTCGACTTCCTTGACGTTGACCATCGAGGTATCGCCGGGCGTGGTCATCGCCAGCGCGCCGTGCGCGGCGCCGTATTCCACCGCCGCCTGCGGACCTTTGCCTTCCATGAAGCCGTACGCCAGGCCGGAGGCGAAGCCATCGCCGCCGCCAACGCGGTCAAAGATCTCGAGGTTCTCGCGCATCATCGACTGGTAGAAACTGCCGCCGGCGTAAAGGATTGCCGACCAGTCATTGAACGTCGCGGTTTTCGCATTTCGCAGCGTGGTCGCGGCCACCTTGAAATTCGGGAACTGCTTCACCGCGGTCTGGATCATTTTCTTGAAGTTGGCCGGGTCGATGGCCGAGATGTGCTCGTCGAGTCCTTCGACTTCGAATCCGAGGCATGCCGTGAAGTCTTCTTCATTGCCGATCATCACGTCGACGTACTTCGCGATGTTGCGATTGATCTTCTGCGCGCCTTCCTTGCCGCCCTGGCTCTTCCAGAGGCTGGCGCGGTAGTTGAGGTCGTACGAAACGATGGTGCCGTACTTGCGCGCAATCTCCACGGCCTCGATGACCGCTTCCGACGTGTTGGGCGCGAGCGCCGCGAAAATGCCGCCGGTATGGAACCAGCGCACGCCTTCCTCGCCGAACAACTTTTCCCAGTTCACTTCGCCGGGTTTGATCTGCGATGCCGCCGAGTGGCCGCGATCAGAGCATCCGAGCGCCGCGCGAATGCCGAAGCCTTTCTCGGTGAAATTGAGGCCGACGCGCGTATTGCGGCCGAGGCCATCGAACTCGCGCCAGATGATCTTCGAGGTGTCGACGCCGCCCTGCATCATGAGGTCTTCGACCAGCCATCCCAGGTCGTTCTGCGGCAGCGCTGTCACGGCAGTCGAGCGTTTGCCCCAGCATTTGCGCATGGCCCGCGCGACGTTGTATTCGCCGCCGCCTTCCCACACCTGGAACGTACGCGCGTTGCGAACGCGGCCGAAACCGGGATCGAAACGCAGCATGATCTCGCCGAATGAGGCGCAGTCCCATCGGGTCTCTGCTGCGGATCTGATTTTCAGAACGTTGTCGGTCATGTCTGTCTACTTGCCTCGAATGGTCTTGATGAGTTTCACGGTGTCGCGCACCTTCGCTTCGACGCCGGCGTAGTCCTGCTTCGCGAGCAGTTCCTTGGTGATGAGATTGCTGCCGATGCCGCACGCGACGATGCCGGCGCCAAACCACTTGCGCAAGGATTCTTCGGTGGGCTCCACGCCGCCAGTCGGCATGATGCGCGTCCACGGCATCGGGCCCATGACGTTCTTCACGAACTCTGGTCCGCCGACGGACGAGCCTGGGAAGACTTTGACGATTTCGCTGCCGAGTTCCTGCGCGTACGAAATCTCACTCGCGGAGCCGCAGCCCGGGCTGTAGGGAATCGCACGACGATTGCAGACCTTGGCGACGTCGGCGTTGAGGATCGGGCCGACGACGAACTTCGCGCCGTTGGCGATGTAGATGCCGGCGGTGGGTGCGTCAACGATAGAGCCGACGCCCATGATGACGCTCGGGTCCGCCTTGTCGAAGTGGCGTGCGACTTCGTAGAACACGTGCGTGGCGAAATCACCACGATTGGTGAATTCGATGCACTTTGCGCCGCCGTTCGCGCAGGCCTGGATCACCTTCTTACAGACCTCGACATCCGGGTGATAGAAAACCGGGATGACTCCCTGGTCCATCATGGCGGCTAGCACGCTCATACGATCCTTATTCATCCATCTCTCCGTTCATTTGTGAGGCGCCGGCATTTTCGTTGACGGGTGACGGCGCCCGCAAATCAATCGTGAAGACTCGCAATGCTCGTGTCCCGAAACAAGCTCCATCGTTTTCCATATCCCGCTCACGCTTGCGCTCGCGTTTGGAGTCGTCTATAACGACCCCCAAGGTAACCGGTGTCATTTTTGCGCCGGACGTACCTCATAAACAACAAGTATCGAATGGGAGGGGGACGATGGCGAACTCAAATCGCACCAAGGGTATTCTGCCGCTGGTGCTTGGATCCTTAGGCGTTGCAAGCGGTGTTTCGGCCGCTGACCAGGATCAGGCCGCAGCCAAGACCGAAGGCCAGACCACCAGCGCAGCGGAAGTTGCCGAAGACATTGGCGAGATCGAGGTAACCGGTTACCGCCTGTCGCTGCGCAATGCCATCGACATCAAGAAAAACGCCAGCGTCATGAAGGACGCCATCAACGCCGAGGACATCGCCGACTTTCCCGACGCCAACCTCGCGGAGTCCCTGCAGCGCCTGCCCGGCGTCGCGCTCGACCGTGACAACGGCGAAGGTCGCGGCATCACGGTGCGCGGCCTCGGCAGCGATTTCACGCGCGTGCGCCTCAACGGACTTGAGACGCTTTCCACCGCGGCTGCCGCCGATTCGGGCACATCGCCCAATCGCGGCCGTGGCTTCGATTTCAACGTTTTTGCGTCGGATCTCTTCACGTCGCTGGAGGTCACCAAGACAGCCTCGGCATCCGCGGATGAAGGCTCGCTGGGCGCCACCGTCGACCTCGTGACCGGCAAGCCGCTCGACTACAAGGGCCGCAAGCTCGCGCTCTCGATGGAAGATGCGTATTACGAAAATGGCGGTACGCACAACCCGCGAGTTGCTGCGTTGTTCGCGGATCAGTTCTTCGACGACCGATTCGGCGTGTCTCTGTCGGGTGCATACAGCGAACGTACTTCCGAGATCGACCGCTACAAGCGCCAGGCCGGCCAGTCCGACTACGCGTACCGCGGTGCGACCTTTGCCGGCACGCTGCAAACGCCGCGCGCCGGTTTCGCCGCGCCTGAGGGCGCATCTTTGGCCGGCACCACGGCAACAAACGGTGTCCAGAATCCCGCGGCGATCGCCGCGCAGACCGGGTCGGACGCCGCCGCGTACGCGTTGCTGTACCCGGGTGCTCCGTACAACACTCCGGGCCGTTTCAACAATTCGCTGGTGCGCATCCCTTCGCTGATGAACATCGAGCAGCAGGACCTCGAGCAGGAACGCCTGGGTCTGACCGGCGCAATCCAGTGGAAGCCGACCGAGAGCACCAACATCGGCCTCGACATGGTGTATTCGAAGTTCGACCAGAAGAGCGACGTGAACCAGATTCAATCCGTCGGTCTGAATCGCAACAACACGAATGCCAATTTCAATGCCCTGGCTCCCACCGTGACGAATCGCCGCGCGTCATATGCGACCTGCAACAGCGTGACCGCACTGCCGTTCCGCGAAGCGATCAATTGCGGCGGCTCAGAGGTTGTGCCGGGCGGTGTCTTCGCGGGCCTGGGCACGACGAGCTTCAGCACCAACCCCAACAATCTCGATACCTACGACTACTACAACAACCCGTTGTCGCCGGGCTTCGGCGCTTCGCCCAACGGTATGTACTTCCGTGACCGGATCGTCGGCCGGCCGGGCGTGGATGTGCTCGCCGCCCATGTCTCCGAGGCAGGAAATGCCGACTATCTAGAGCTGCGCAACGTGGACTGGCGCTCGGCGACCGACTCGTCCTATTTCACGACGCAATTCCAGCAGGCTTCATTGAGCTGGCAGCAGCAAATTGGCGATCAGCTGAAAATGGACGTGATCTACGGCCGTTCGCGTTCGAGCAACGACAACACCGGTCTGCTGGTCGAATTCAACCGCATGGATTCGCCCGAGACCTTCACCTACGACGAACGCGATCACGGCTCCATGCCGGCGATCAACTACGGATTCGACCTCGCCGACCCCAACAACTGGACCCTGGTGAAAGGCTTCTCGTCGATCCGTCATTTCGAGCGTGAGACCGACAACGACTACCAGGGTGGGCACGTCAATTTCGACGTCAAGATCAACGACCACCTGTCCCTGGAATTCGGCATCCTGAAGCGCGAATACCAGTTCAAGACCAACGAGGGACGACGGCTTTCGCAGGAAGCGCAGAATCCTACCCTGGCCGAGCTCGGCGTCACCACTTCGGAACTGGGTCGCGTCTACGATTTCGGCGATGGCCTCGACCTGCCGGCGGGTTCGCCGCGCGCGTTTTTTGCCCCGAACATCGACAAATTCCGCGAAATCATCGGCTTCGACTGCAGCTGCGTGAACGAGTACGGCGACTGGACCCTGGGGTATCTCTCGAACCCCGGCAACCAGTTCTCCGTCACCGAATACGACACCAGCTATTTCATGCAGATCAATTTCGATTACGACCTCTTTGGCCACCGTACCTTTGGCAACTTTGGTGTTCGCGACGCCGACACACATGTGAAGTCGCAAGGCTACACGCCGAGCCCTGCTGCGACGGGCCCGCGGCCGCTCGAGGCCGAGCACACCTACAACGACAAACTGCCGTCCTTGAACATCGCCTATCAACTCACCGACACCATGCTGTTGCGTGGCGGCTGGTCGAAGGTGATGGCGCGTCCGCAGCTGGCGAACCTGGCTCCCACCATCACGGGTCTCACGACGCCGGTCATTGGGTCGACCACGGTGCCTTCGGTGACGCTCGGCAATCCGGAACTGTCGCCGTTCCGCGCGGAAAACTACGACCTGTCATGGGAGTGGTACTTCCAGGAAGGCGGTCTCTTGTCGGTCGCGGTGTTCAAGAAGGACGTGTCGAACTTCCCGCAGACCGTTTCGACGTCCGCAACGCTGCAGGAAATCCTCCCGCCTGATCAGTACCAGGCAACGCTTCAGACCCTGACACCGCAGCAGATCGCCTGGGTGGAAGGCGGCGGCAGTGGCGGCGGGCCCGGCCTCTATGGCGTACGTCAGTTCGCCGACGCGTCGGGCGGCGTAATCGAGGGTTACGAGCTCAGCTATCAACAGGACTTCACGTTCCTCCCGGGGTTCTGGAAAAACTTCGGTGTTCAGGCTAACTACACGCACCTGACCTCGGAACTGCAGTACATCGTCGATCCGGGCAATACCCTGTTGACGCCGACCACGCCGTTGCGTCCGCAGGTCACGGCCCCGGGACCGTTCACCGGAGCATCACCGGATTCGGCCAACTTCACGCTGTACTACGAGACGTCCAAATGGAGCGCTCGCGCGTCCTATGCGTACCGTTCGGCGTACGTGAGCCAGTATCCGATTGCCGCCGGCACTTGCGATCCTGGCGTCTGCGATGCTCCGCTCGTCAACGACTTCCTCGGCAGCCTCGCCACGCGCAACATCGATGCGAAGGTGACCTGGCAGGCCATGGAATACCTGTCGTTCTCGATCGAGGCTCTGAACATCACGAATCAGACCGAAGATCGCTGGGCGTATCAGGACGAACCGCTGGTCACGCAGTACTCGAGCACGGGACGGCAGATCTTTGCCGGGTTCCGGCTCAGCCTGTAATCCGACCGGGCAGTTGCTACCGCACACGAAGCGCCGGCGCCTGAATCAGGCGCCGGCGCTTCGTCGTTTCCGGGCCTGGCCTTGTGCCCCTTACTCGCTCTGACGCCCCATTATTAAGGGGAAGTGTGCGCGGTTCGATGCCGGCCTGAGGGGGCCGCCGGGCAAACTCAAGAGTGGCCAAGAAATGCACGTGACGCAGTTCACGTTATGACCCGTACCAGCAAACCGGAACCGAAAACGAGGATCCGAAAGTCACCGCTGCCCGTAATTGGCGCGGTGGTCGCGATCATTCTCGTCGTGTTCTATGGCTGGTCGCAGCGCGGCTGGCTGGCCAACGTCGCCGACATCGAGTCGCGCGATGTCGACATGCAGAGCCAGCAGCTCCAGCGCGGTTTCGCGACCGAGCTCGATGACCTGAATTCCGCCATGGGCGACTACGCGATCTGGACCGAGACCGCGGAATTCGCCCGCGGCAATCGTCCGGACTTCATTTCCCAGTCGCTCAACGCCGGCGCGCTGGTGCGACTGGACATAGACACCTTCCTGGTGCTCGACCGCAACCTGGAAACCCGCGCTTCGCTGGCGTTCGATGCGACGGCCGCGCAGGAATACGAGATCCCGCCTGACCCCGAGTTGCTGGCGGTGATCAAGCAGGCGGTGACGTCCGGTCAGCTGAACGTCAATCGCGACAGCGTGCGAGGCATCGTGCAGCGCGCACGGGGACCGGCGCTCTTCGCCGTGCGCCCGGTATTCGACAGCGCGGGCAATGGGCAACCGCAAGGCTGGATTGCATTCGCACGCGCGTTTACACCCACGGTGGTGGAGCGCATCGGCCGCTTCTCGCCTTGGCCGGTTACCGGCTTTCCCGTGGCCAACCTGGATCGCGCCGGCGTGCCTGCGGAGGTGCGCGACTGGGTCCACCATTCGCCGCTGACGGCGAACCTGCTGACTCGCGTGGCGGGACGTAACCATTTCACCGGCTACCTGGTGCTGCGCGATCAGCTCGGCACGCCAGTCTGGCTGGTGCAGCTCGAGATTCCGCGCAGCGCGTTCGCACAGGCTCAGCGCACCACGCTCTACCAGACCATCCTGCTAGGGCTGCTGGTCGGCGGATTCACCATCGTCGCGATGCTGCTCGTGGCGCGTTCGCGCCGGCTCAATGCGGACCGGCTGTCGCTCGAGTCGCGTTACCGCGCCATCATCGAACAGGCGCAGGACGGATTGCTGGTGGCCGACGCGCGCACCGGCGAGATCGTCGATGCCAACCCGGCCGTTCAACAACAACTGGGCTTCACGCTGGACGAGCTGCGCGGCCGTTCGGTCCTGTCCGTGCTGCGCGGCCCGAATGATTCGCAGGATCCGGTCATCGCGACGCTGGCGCGCCTGGAGCCGAGCCGCGGTATCGAACTGGTGCAGTGGCTCAAGGACGGCCGGCAAATGGACGTCGAAGTGAGCTGCGTGCCCATCGAGTCGCGCGACCGCCGCCTCGTGTCATACCTCATGCGCGACCTGTCCGAGCGGAAGAAGGCGCAGACGCAGTTGCTCGCCAACCAGCAGCGCCTCGACAAACTCGCCAATCACGACACACTCACGGGCCTGCCGAATCGGCTGTTCCTGCAGGCCCATCTGCCGGAAGCCATCGGGCGCTGCCAGGAGTCGGGGCAGATGCTCGCGGTACTGTTCCTCGATCTCGATCGCTTCAAGCACATCAACGATTCTCGCGGCCATGAAGTGGGCGACAAGTTGCTGCAGGAAATCGCCAAGCGTGTGCGGGCGGCCGTGCGCCCCGCGGACATCGTCGTGCGAATGGGCGGCGATGAATTCGTCGTGGTTCTTCACAAGGTGAATGCACCCGACGAAGTCGCCATTGCCGCCACTCGCATCAACGAAGTGCTCTCGGCGCCGGTGATGATCGACGGCCGGGCGCTCGTTGCCACGGTGAGCATTGGCGTCAGCCTGTTCCCGCGAGATGGCGCCACCATGGGCGAACTGCTCAAGCATTCGGACACCGCGATGTACCAGGCCAAGGATCTGGGCAGGAACAATTTCCAGGTGTTCAGTCCGCAGATGGACCGCAGCCTCAAGGAACGCGTGGCCATCGAATCCAGCCTGCGCATCGGACTGAAGGTGAATCAGTTCGACGTGCATTATCAGCCGATCATCGACATCCATTCACGGCGCGTCTCCGGCCTCGAAGCGCTGTTGCGCTGGAAGCATCCCACGCAGGGATACATCTCGCCGGAGCGCTTCATCGAAGTCGCCGAAGAAACCGGCCTCATCATTCCCATCGGGCAGTTCGTGCTCGATCGCATCGGCAGCGATCTCGCCAGGTGGCGCGAGCAGGGCGCGCACCTCGTGCCGGTCAGCATGAACGTGTCCGCGGTGCAGCTGGAACGTACGAAACTTCGCGAGCTCATCCAGCAGGCGATGGTCAAGAACAGCATCGGTCCTCAGCTCATACAGCTCGAGCTCACCGAGGGCTCGTTGTTCGAGAACCGAACCGGTGAGTTTCGCGAGGATGCCCTCGCGACATTGCGCGACCTGGGCGTGAAAATCGCCATCGACGATTTCGGGACGGGTTATTCGAGCCTTTCGTACCTCAAGCGCTGGCGCGTCGACTCACTCAAGATCGACCGCAGCTTCGTGCGCGACATCGCCACCGATCCATCCGATCACGCCATCGTCAGCGCCATAGTTGCGATGGCGAGAAGCCTCAATATCCAGGTCGTCGCCGAAGGCATCGAGTCATGGCAACAGCTCGAGATCCTGCGCAACATGGGTTGCAGCCTCGCGCAAGGATTCCTGTTCGCCAAACCCGTGCCTGCTGCCGATGCGCTGCGTTACCTGCGCATTGAGCCGCTCGACCTCGTCGAGGCCAACTGGGAAGCCTCCAACTCCCTCGCCGAGACCGGTTAGCTGATCGCTGCCGCGAGGCCCGTCCTTTCGGGTTGCGATCGCAACGCGTTACGGTCAGTCGCCGAATCTCCGTCGCAACGTGAACCCGTAGAAGGGGCCGATCTCCAGGGTACGCGTCTCTATGAAGCTCAGCGGCGCCACGCCGCGTATCCCGTCATGGATCTGGCGCTCGCGCACGGCACTGCGGTCGGTCAGGTTGTTTGCAAACAGTTTCACGTACCAGTCGGACGTGGGCTCGTATTGGGCGAACACGTCCAGTTGCGTCCCGAGCCGCTCGGTGCGGATCTCATCGAAAAAGTGTTCCCGCGAAACGCTCGCGAGGTTCAGGTCCACACCCCATCGCAACCGCGCGCGCTGCAGATGCTGGCTGAAATGAATCTGGAATTCTCGCGGCTGGTCTTCGGAGATCGGCCGCGACTCATTCGTGGTGGGATCTGTCGCGGAGCTGTCACGCCATAAGGCGACGGTCCGGAACAAACCCGACGGGATGCCGATTCGATCGAGCGGCAGCGTCAGGTTGAGCTCCAACTCCGAGCGTTGTCCCTTCCCGATGTTGCCAACGGCATCAAACGGTTCGTCGGCGATGATGGGAATTCGATCGACAAGTTCGTCGATGCGCTCGTGGCGCGCGGCGAGCAGCAGCGCGCCGGATTCCAGGAAGCTGCGCTCCCAGGCAGCCTCGAGTCGCCAGGTGCGCTCGGGCTCCAGGTCCGGGTTGCCCGCCGTCACGGTGCTCGACGACAACGACGCCGATCCTGCGAAGTCCTCGAAATCCAGTTGGCCCACCTCACGCTCCAGAAGCAGTCGCAGCCGGTCATGTTCGGACATCGACCATGTCGCCAGCGCACGGGGCTTTGGAAAAAAGAAATATTTGGTCAGGTTGCTGTCGCCGCTCAGGTCGAGCCGGGAGTATTCGAATCTCGAGCCCGCTTCCAGCCGCCACGCCGCGCCGACTGGCCAACCTGCCATCGCAAAAACCTCGCCACGCTGTTCTTCAATGCGCGCCGCGCCATTCGGAAGTGGCGTGGCGACACCATCCTCCTCGAGGGTGTTGCGACTATCCACCACGTTCAGCGCGCCCTCGATGCCGCTTTCAATCGCGACTTGCCCGTGATTCCACCGCAGCGCGGCGCGAACGATCGATTCCGAACCGCGCTCGTCCTGCAGGAAGAGTGTGACGGTGCCCGATTCGGTTTCGATTTCGCCGCCGTGCTCGCCGGAGGCGCGATGAATGGCCAACAACTCCAGTTGCTGATCGCCGGCCAGCGGCCGCTCGAAGCTCACACCGAATTCCGATCCACCCTCGTCGCCAAATTCGCGCACCTTGCTCGTGCTGTCCTCGGGAAAGGTGATGTGCTCCGAGATATCCGCGCCGGATTTTTCGGACTTGAGTGACGCACTCAGGCGCAGCCGCCCGCTCGCCAATGTGCGTTCGTAGACACCCGCCAGTTCCCGGATCCTTGCACCCTCGTCCTGGACGTAGTCCGATCGACGCAGCACCGTGCCGTCGGGAGCCACGCGCGGGCGAGTGCCGATGCCATGCTCGTCGTCGACGACTTCGTAGACGGCTGCGGAGAACTCGATCAAGTCTTGCGCCCCGCGGCGGGAGATTTCTCCCGCCAGGCGTGGTGAGTGGAAGCCTCGTTCGAAAAAGCCCGATTCCACCTCGATCGAGCCGCGCGTCTGCGCTTCGCGCCGGCGCACGACGTTTGCGAGCGCTGTCTGACCCTGCATGTCGACGCCCGGTGCTCCGGCACGCATCAGCTCGATTCGCTCGACGGTGGTTGCTGGAATTCGACGCAGCACCGATTCAAGCGACTCCTGCTTGTTCGCGGGCCGACTGCCGTCGATGAGCACATTGCCGACCGCGCCGGAAAATCCGCGGACGTCCGAATCACTTTCGCTGAAGACGTAGCCAGGCAGGATAGCGAGCATGTCGAACGCCGACGGGGGTTGCGCTGCGGCGAAGAACGAGGCGGGGTAAACCGTGACGGAAGGTGTCGAACCCGTGTCACCTGGCCGCGCCATCGCCGACAGTGCAAGCGAGCCGAACACTAACAACACACGGTGGATGCGGGAGGGCGACATGATGACCTGACGGTAGAGTCGATGCGCACCATCCTGGGCTCACGCACCTGACACGAGGATCGCTGCACTCGTCAGGCGAGCGTCAGCTTGCGCCAGAAGATCGCGACGCCGAGCCCGCCGAGTGCGGACCGCGACAGTGAAATCTCCGCGCCAGTCGCCTCCGCCAGATCCCGCGCAATGGCGAGGCCGAGGCCGTGACCGCCGCCGGATTCGTCCAGCCGTGCACCCCGCGTGAACACGGAGCTCATCTGGTCCGGATCGATTCCGGGACCATCATCCTCGACGCGCAGCCTGCAGCCTTCCGCGGAGTCGTCGCCGGCGATGAGCACACGCCGGCGTGCATAACGCGCGGCGTTCTCGATCAGCACCCCCATCAGCTCGAGCAGGTCGTCCGCGGCCACCGGCACCACCAGTTCTGACGGCACCTCGACCTGGAACACCAGCTGCGCGACGAACTCCGCGCGCTCGACGACGCCGACCACGGATTCGACAGCGGGCAGGGCTGGCGCACGTACATCGGTGATCGCGGCACGAATCTCAGCGGCACGGCTGCGCGCGAGCTCCCGGTCCACCGCAGCGCTCGCGGCGCTGATCGAACGATCGAGTCCATCGGCCGCATCCTGTGCCCCGGCTTCGCGGACCCGGCGGCTTTGCGCGGCGATGGCGGCGAGCGGCGTCTTCAGCGCGTGGGCGAGGTTGGCGGCTCGGCGCCGCGCACGGGCAAGATCGTTTTCACGCGCATCGGCGAGCTCGTTGATCGCATTCACCAGCGGCTCGACTTCCCGCGCCGGGGCGATCGCCAGGCGTTCGCGTGAGCTGCGTTTTAGACCGTGCACCTGGTCGCGGATTCGCGCGAGTGGTTTGAGGCCCAGCGCCACCTGCGCCCACGCCGCGGCGGAGAGAATGGCCCACAGCAGGCAGAGGAACACCGCGAGTTCGGCGCCGAACTCACGGCGCGATTCATGAAGCGATTTGTTTTCGGAGGCGACCTGGATCAGGACGTCGGGGCCGTCGCGATCGGGCCTGACCTGTCGCTCGACGAGGAGAAGCTGTTCCTCGAAAGGACCGTCGGGGAACCGCATATTCCATTCGTGCTTCGTGGATGCCAGCGAGGTGGGCAGGGCCTGATCCCAGAGCGAGCGTGAGCGCAGACGGCCGGCGGACGTCGTCACCTGCCAGTACAAGCCGCTGGCGGGCTCGCCGAAGCGAACGTCTCCGGGTTCGCGGTTCAACAGCGGCTCGCCTCCCGGTCCTATCGACAGATTCGCGGCGAGCTGCATGCCCTCGCGCACGAGATCCGTCTGCACGCGACGCTCGATGTGGCGCTCGAACAGCAATGTCATGACGACCCAGGCAAATGCGAGCGCGACGAAAATCGCCGCGGTCGCGCTCAACAGCAACCGCACGCGCAACGATCGCGGTTTCATTGCGCATCACCTGCGATGCGATAGCCAAATCCGCGGCGCGTCTCGATCACTTCCGGTGCGATCTTGCGTCGCAGTCGCACGACCAGCGCCTCGATGGCATTCGTGTCGCTCGCTTCTTCGGCGCCGTACAGATGCTCAGCCAGCTCGCCGGCCGACACCGCGCGGCCGCTCTGGTGCGCCACGTAGTGGAGAAAACGGAACTCGAGCTGTGACAGCCGAATGGGCCGGCCTGCGTAGCTCGCGGACATGCGATGCGTATCGAGCACGAGACTGCCGATGCGGATCGACGAAGACACGCGTCCTCCGGCTCTCCGTACGAGCCCGCGCACCCGGGCGACGAGTTCGACGATCTCGAACGGCTTGCCCAGGTAGTCGTCGGCGCCGGCCTCGATGCCCGCGACTTTTTCCGTCCAGTCGTTGCGCGCGGAGACGATGATCACGGGAAACGATCGACTGTCGTTACGCCAGCGGCGCAACACCGAGAGGCCGTCGAGGCGTGGCAGTCCAAGGTCGAGGACTGCCACGTCATAGTCCTCGGAGGACCCTTTGAACCATGCATCGTCGCCATCGCGTGCCATGTCGACGACGAAACCGGCGGCCTCGAGTGCGCGGGCCATATCGTCCGCCACCGCGGCTTCGTCTTCGATGATCAGCGCGCGCAATCAGTCGTCCTCGATCTCGAGGACCGTCCCCTTGCGCGCATCGATCTTGATCTCGCGCACACGTCCGCTCTCCGTCAGAACCTTGATCTCGTAGACGAGTGCGCCGTTCTTGCTCTCCAGCTCCACCTCGATGACATCGCCCGGGACTTTTTCCTGCGCGATCGCCAGTATCCTGGCAAGCGGCAGCACTTCACCGCGCTGGAGCGCAGCGCGCATCTCCTCGTGTTCGCGCGCATGGCGCGTTCGACTTTCGTCATCGGCGTAACTCAGCGCTATGCCCTGGGCGAACAGTGCCGCGCACGTGGCGATCAGTATCGTGTTGCTGGTTTTCATGGCGCCATGATGCCGGTGCAAAGCTGACTTCCGCCTGACGACCCGTAACTTGCGGCGCGCGCCCTCAGGCGAAGCGCGTGCGCTTCCAGAGGACCGCCACGGCGCCCGCCAACAGGGCCAACGATGCCGCCGCGATGACCAGCAGCCAGCTCGTATCGACATGGATGCTCGGCCGCTCGGCATGAATTCCAAGCCAGACGAAAACCGAAATCGCGGCGGCCACTATCAGCAACTCCCACCAATGGCGTGGGGAACGAGGCCCTCTCGAAGAATCGGACCCCATGACGGCGGCGGCGACGCGCTCACGATCCAGGCCATAACGCGCGCATTCCCGCTCCATGGCCAGCCGCCAGTGACGCTGCTCGTCCGCGGGCGCTTCGGCGAAACTGATGGCCACCGCTCCGGCAATCATGATCAGCGAGCCGCCGATGATCAGCGCACGCGAGTCGGCCATGTGCGCCAGCTCTCCGAACACCAACGCGCCCCACGCGAGACCCCAGAGCTGATTTGTGTTCGAGAGCGGAATGCCGCGACTGATGCCGATGTATTTGGCGGCGTACTGTTGGAACAGGTCGCCGATCACCCAGCAAAATCCGCCAAGGAACAACCAGAACAGCACGGGCTTCGCCTGCTCCAGTGAATCCAGCACATTCGTGACGCCGCCATCGAAGATCGTCGCCAGCGCGAACACCGTGCCCAGCTCACCGAAAGTGAACACGGTGACAAAAGACAGTGGATTCATACCGCTGATGTAGGCCTTGCGATACGGTATGTACATCGTGCCCCAGAGCAGGGCTGCGCCAAGCGCCGCGAGAACGCCGAGGGTTGCGGCCTCACGCTGCGCGATCGAATCATGATTGGTGGTCGAATATGCGAGCAGGCACGCTCCGATGACGATGGCTGTGGCGCCGCCCAGCACGATCAGCCGCTGTTTTGCGCCGCTTCCACGCAGCTCATTGAAGAGCAGCCAACCCCAGAACATGCCGATGAGGCTGTTGACGTTCCACAACGGAAAAGCGACCGACAGCCCGACGTTCCGAATTGCGAATACCGTCAGCGTGTTCGCGACCGCCCACAGCATTCCTGCAACGACTCCCCAAACTATCAAGTGCGGCTTCTCCCGCAGATCCGCCCAGACGTAAGAGGTGCCCTTGAGCGCGACCGGAATCGTCCATCGCGCCACGAACACGCCCATGACCATGCCGAGCGAGATGAGAAAAGGAGAGAAGCCCATCGTCACCAGTTTGGTCGGAGCTTCTGCCGAGCCGAGCCAGGCGCCGGCCGCGATGCCAGACACGACTCCCACCGCGTGCAACGACATTATGGTCCTGGGTTTTTCCGACGCGCTCATGCGAGCGCCGCAAGCAGGCTGATGCCAAGCACCAGCACGACCAGGGGAATCCACAAGTGAGGATCGGTCAGCGTGGCTTTCAGGCGTGACTGTTTCATCGGGTTCCCCGCGTGTCGGTTAAATCGAAATTCCAATTTCAATAGTAATTGAAATTCGCATTCCATTGCGATAGCTTGCTTGCCCGTCGTCAGCGATGTCACACGGCGCGCCCACAATGGCGGCAGCAATCAGATTTGGCTTGATCGGCAGCGGTTTCATGGGGCGCGCACATTCCATCGCGCTGCATTCCGTCGCGGCGACATTCGGCGCGGACTACGCCGTCGATTGCGTGGTGCTCGCGGACACCACCGCCGAACGCGCCCGGGACGCGGCTCCCTCACTGGGTTTCGCCCGCTCCACTGGCAACTGGCGCGAGCTCATTGCGGATCCGAAGATCGACGTCGTCGACATCTGCACACCAAATCACCTGCACGCGGAAATGGCGCTGGCCGCAATCGCGGCGGGCAAACACGTGTACTGCGAAAAGCCGCTGGCGCTGGACGTGGAAGAGTCGGCGGCGGTCGTCGAAGCGGCGAAGCGCGCGGGCATCTGCAATGCCATCGGCTTCAACTACATCTGCAACCCGATGGTGCAGGCGGCACGCGAGATGATCCAGGCCGGAGAGGTGGGCGAGGTGGTCGCATTCAGCGGGCACTACGTCGAAGACTACATGTGCGATCCGCGCACGCCGTTTACCTGGCGCTGCGAACGCAGGTTGGCGGGCGCAGGAGCGCTGGCCGATCTGGGATCGCATCTCATCAACATGGCGCACGTTCTGCTTGGCCCCATCTCCCGCGTCAACGGAGTGGTCCGCACCGTGCACAAGGAACGCAGTGAAACCGCGACGGGCAAGGTGCGCACGGTGGAGAACGAGGATCTCGCGAATGCGCTCGTCGAATTCGAATCCGGCGTGCCGGGAACCCTGCACATCAGCCGTGTGGCGGCGGGCTACAAGTGCGGCCTCACCGTGCAGGTGGTGGGCACGCGCGGCACGCTCGAGTTCAACCAGGAACGCATGAACGAACTGCGGCTGTATCGCACCGATGACGCGACGGGTCGCCGCGGATTCCGCACCATCCTCGCGGGTCCGGAGCATCCGGACTATGGCGCTTTCTGTCCGGCTCCCGGACATGGATTGGGCATCAACGATCTCAAGGTGATCGAAGTGCGCAACCTGTTGCGCGCTATTCGCACCGGCACCCCGGCGTCACCGGACTTCGCCGAAGGCCTGCGCGTACAACGAGTGATGACAGCTATCGAACTCGCCGCTGCGTCCGGCGGCTGGGTGAGCACGCGGTGAAATCATTCCTGCGGTTCTTTGCCACCTGCGACGACAAGCCGCCCTGTCATGACCCGCCGACGGTCGATACGCTGTTCCGGCGTCATCGCCTGCGCATCATGATCGCGATCACGCTCGGCTACGGTGTTATCTACACCTGCCGGCTGGCGCTCGGCGTCGTCAAGAAGCCGCTGATCGACGCCGGCATTTTCGGCCCCGCCGAGCTGGGCCTGATCGGGTCGGCACTCTTTTATACATACGCCATCGGCAAGCTGACCAACGGTTTCCTGGCGGATCACGCCAACATGAAGCGATTCCTCGCGGCGGGATTCGCGCTGAGTGCGCTGTGCAATATCGGCATGGGCTTCTCGACCGCGGTCACGTTGTCGGTGGTGCTGTGGGGGCTGAACGGGTGGTTCCAGAGTCTCGGCGCGCCGGGCGGCGTCGTCGCCATGACGGCGTGGTTCAGCAATCGCGAACGTGGGCGCATGTATGGCATCTGGAGCACGGCGCATTCGATCGGCGAGGGTCTGACCTTCCTGGTGGTCGGCACTATCGTTGCGGTACTCGGGTGGCACTGGGGATTCCTGATTCCCGCCATGTTCGGCCTGGCGACGGCGGCGCTGGCTTACTGGCTGGTGCAGGACCGGCCCCCCACCATGGGCCTGCCCACGGTGGCCGAATGGCGCAACGATCACTACGTCGCCCCGGCCGTCCAGCCGAAGAGCGTATTCGCGACGCAGCTTTCCATCCTGAAAATTCCCGCGATCTGGGTGCTGGCGCTGTCGAGCGCGACTATCTACGTCACGCGTTATGCCATCAACTCGTGGGGTGTTCTGTACTTGCAGGAGGCGCGCGGCTATTCGCTGCCGATGGCGGGCACCTTGCTGATGCTCAGCACCATCGCCGGAATGGTGGGCGCGGTGGCCTTCGGATTCATCTCCGATACCCTTTTCAAGGCGCGCCGCCCGCCCGCCAACCTGCTGTTCGCCATCCTGGAATTGAGCGGCCTCCTGTTGATCTTCTTCGGCCCGCAGAACACCGCCGTGACCATTGCCGGCCTCGTGCTGTTTGGCATGGGCCTCACAGGCCTGGTCACTTCACTCGGCGGCCTGTTCGCTGTCGACATCTGTCCGAAGCGCGTCGCCGGCGCGGCGATGGGTCTGATCGGCATTTTCAGCTACATCGGCGCGGCCGTGCAGGAGAACGTCAGTGGCCACCTGATCGAGCAGGGCATGAAGATGGTCGACGGCGTGCGAACCTACGACTTCACCACCGTCATCCTGTTCTGGATCGGCTCCTCGTTCCTCTCCATGCTGCTGGCCGCCAGTCTCTGGCGAGTCCGGCTGCGCGACTAACTACAGTGCGGCGCGGGCAACGCCTTCACTTCATCGTGGGCATCACGAACTCCGCCACGCTGGTGCCGCTCTTCGGCCAGCGCGACGTCACCGTCTTCTGGCGCGTATAGAACCGCACTCCCTCGGGGCCATGCATGTGCATGTCGCCGAACATCGACTGCTTCCATCCCCCGAAACTGTGGAACGCCATGGGAACCGGAATGGGAATGTTGACGCCGACCATGCCGGCTTCGACGCCACGGGAGAACTCCTGCGCCGCGCGACCGTCGTTGGTGAAGATGGCCGCGCCATTGCCGAACTCGTGCGAGTTCACCAGCTCGAGAGCCGCGGCGAGCGTAGGGACGCGCACCACGCACAACACCGGGCCGAAAATCTCTTCGCGATAGATACGCATCCGGGGATTCACCTGGTCGAACAGCGACGCACCCAGGAAAAATCCGTTCTCGAAACCGGGCGCCGAAAATCCGCGGCCATCGGCCACGAGCTTCGCACCTTCCTGGCAGCCGAGATCGACGTAGCTGCGCACCTTGTCGCGATGCTCGCGTGTCACCAGCGGCCCCATGTCCGCGTCGCGGTCCCGGCTTTCGCGGATTCGCAGTTTCTGCAAGCGCCGCGAGAGCGCCGCCACGAGGCCATCGGCGGAGTCGCCCACGGCCACGGCGACGGAGATGGCCATGCAACGCTCGCCCGCGGAACCATACGCGGCGCCCATGAGCGCATCGGCGGCGAAGTCCAGGTCCGCATCGGGCATCACGACCGCGTGATTCTTCGCGCCGCCCAGTGCCTGCACGCGTTTGCCGTGTTCGATGGCGCCGCGCTGCACGGCCCTGGCCACTGGCGTGGATCCCACGAAGCTGACCGCCTTGACGTGCGGATGCGCAAGCAACGCATCGACCGCAATCTTGTCGCCGTTGATGACGTTGAGCACGCCATTCGGCGCACCGGCTTCGAGCAGTAGTTCGGCAATCCGCAGCGGACAGGACGGATCCTTCTCCGAGGGTTTGAGGACGAAGGTGTTTCCCGCCGCGATCGCGATGGGAATCATCCACAACGGCACCATCGCGGGAAAGTTGAAAGGCGTGATACCCACGCACACGCCCAACGGCTGGCGCAAGGACCAGCTGTCGACGCCGGTGCCGACATCCGCCGTGAAGTCGCCCTTGAGCAGCTGCGGAATGCCGCAGGCGAATTCCACCACCTCGATTCCGCGCGTGACTTCGCCCTGCGCATCGGACAGCACCTTGCCGTGTTCGGCACTGATCATCGCGGCGAGTTCGTCCCGGTGCTTCTCGAGCAATCCCTTGAACTCGAACATGACGCGCGCGCGGCGCA
>DASQJS010000068.1:0-6093 GCA_035630995.1 Steroidobacteraceae bacterium
CATTCATGTTCACGACCACGCGCTCGCTGGTTCCGATATCGATCGAGAACGGAGCCGGGTCGATCCGATCGAAACGCACGCGCGTGCCGTTGGCCGTGGCCGTGAAAATTTCTGCGCCATTGCCGCCATTCACTTCCGCGACGTCGTTCCCGTCGCCGCCTTCCATGAGGTCGCTGTCGTCGCCTGGATTCCAGATCATGCGATCGTCGCCCGCCTGGCCGAACATCTGGTCGTCGCCGTCGCCGCCGGTCAACACGTCGTTGCCCGCGCCGCCGAGTAACACGTCGGCACCGCCACCACCCAGCAGCACATCGTCGCCGGCGTCGCCAGACAGCTGGTCGCCGCCCGAGCTTCCTGTCACGCGGTCATCGCCGTCACCGCCAGATGCGGCGAAGCTGATGGCTCCCGGAGCGAGCGTCGACGCGCTGATGATGTCGTCGCCACCGAGTCCGTTGACACGCAGCACGTCGGTTGCATCGGCATTCCCGATCGTCGTGATCGCCGCCATTCCGTTGACCGAGACCGTGCCACCAGCGCTGCTCACCACGATGGCGTCGGAGGTGCTCGTGGCATTCGCCGTCACCGTGTCGAGTTGGGCGTCGCCGGTCGTGCCGCCGGCGGTGCCGGAGAGATCCACGGCAACTTCCTCGACGTCGGTGGCGGAGAGGTCATTGATGACCACATTGTCCGCGCCGCCGAGCGCACGCAGATCGATACGCTCCACGTCGTTGAGGTCCATGTTGATGTTCGCGATGTTGCGCGTGAAGCTGGCGCGGCTGCCGTTGGCCGAGACCTCGAAGTCTTCACCGATGTTGGAACCGTTGAACAGCATGGTGTCGGTGCCATCCTGGCCCTCGACCGTGTCGTTGCCATCGCCCGGGTCCCACTGGAATACGTCATCGCCCGCGCCTAACAACGCGGTATCGGTGCCCTGCTGGCCGTCGATGAAGTCGTTGCCATCGCCACCGAGCAGAAGATCGGCTCCGTTGCTGCCAAGAATCGTGTCATTGCCTGCGCCACCGTCCACGGTCACGGAAATCAGTGCCGCGAGATTGCCCGTGGCGGAAAACGAGTCGTCGCCGCCGTTCATGTTCACCACGATGTTTTCGGTGGTGCCGATGTCGATGGAGAAGGGCGCAGGATTCACGCGGTCGAAGCGCACTCGCGTGCCGTTGGCAGTCAGCGTGAACTGCTCCGCGCCGTTGCCGCCGTTGACCTCGCTCGTGTCGACGCCGGCGCCACCTTCGTGCAGGTCGGTGTCGTCGCCGGGATTCCAGATCATGCGGTCATTGCCACCCTGGCCGAACATCTGGTCGTCGGCATCGCCGCCGGTCAGCGTGTCGTTGCCCTCGCCGCCGAACAGCAGGTCGGTTCCACCGCGGCCCAGAAGTGTGTCGTTGCCATCCTGGCCGAAGAGCTGGTCCCCGCCGGAGCCGCCGGTCAGCACGTCGTTGCCAGCCCCGCCGAAGAGATTGGCGGCAGGCAGCGCTCCATTGATTTCACTGAGCGCGAGGACGTCATTGCCAGCCTGGCCGAACGCCTGAATCAGCGTCGTGTTGGCGACCGTGGGTGTGCCACCTACCGTTGCGACGGCGCCGCCGTTGACGAGGATGGCGCCGGCCGCATTGCGGCTGACATCGGTGTTGTTGTCGAGCGAATCGCCGAGGACGCTCAGCACGCCGGCGTCGGGATTGAAGGTGCTTGTGATGGCCATGAAAAGCTCTCCGTAGCTGGTTGGTTCAGGTTTCGCGCATTGCGCGGTTCGTGAATGCCGTGATGGGACTCACGAGGTATTCAAAAAGGGTGCGATGGGACGTGGTCACGAACAGCTCGGCCGGCATGCCGGCCTTGAGCTGGATCTCGGGATGATGTTTGAGCGCGGCGACGTCCACCTCGACCGTGGCCGCGAACCACGATTCGCCGGTTGCCGCGTCGCTCATGCGATCGGGTGAGACGAAAGTCACGCGGCCCGCCAGCATCGGCGTGCTGCGTGAGTCGTAGGCCGCCAGGCGCACCTTCGCCTTCGCATCGGCGAAGACATGATTGATGTCCTGAGGGCGGATTCGCGCTTCCACGACCAGCATTTCGTTGCTCGGTACTACGTCGAGGATGGCTGCGCCTGCGGCGAGCACTTCGCCGGTTGCCGTGACTCGCAGACCCATGACCACGCCGTCCACCGGCGAGCGAATGGCCTGCCGGTCCACCTGGTCTTTCGAGGGACGAAGTCTTTCTTCCAACTCGCGCAATCGGGCCGATGACTGCTTCTGCTCGTCGGTGGCCGCCTGTTGATAACGATTGCGCGCGTCGGCCATGCGCGAGTGCAGTTCGGCGGCGCGCTGTCTCGCCAGCGCGAGCTCTCCGCGCGATTCCGCCAGGCGGCTTCGCGAGTCGGCGTCGGCGCGCTGCAGAGGCAACAGCCGCGCGCGCGGCAGGTAGCCTTCGGCGACCAGCTTCTCGCTGAGTTTGAGTTCCTCGGTGGCGAGCCGCCCGGAGTCTTCGATGGACCCGACCTGGCTCGTGAGTGCCGCGGCCTGTGCGCCGGACTCGCGCACCTGTCGTTGAAGCGCGTCGAGCTGCTCGTCGAGTGTGCGGCGCCGCGCGGCAAACTGCGCGCGCTCACGTAGCAGGTGCTCGGCGCTTTGCGGGTCGCCGGCCAGTTGCTGGTCGATGGTGAATTCCCGTGCGAGCGTGCTCTCGGCGCTCACGCGTGCATGGCGCACGCGCTCGGCGCGAAACTGGTCTTCGAGCAGGCTGAGCTCGGCGTCGCTGCGCACGTCATCCACGACCACCAGCACATCGCCGGTGCGCACCGACTGACCGTTGCGCACGCGGATTTCGCGCACGATGCCGCCTTCGCGGTGCTGGACGGTCTTGCGCTCCAGCTCCACCTTGATGCGCGCGGCGGCGATCACCGCTCCCGATATCGGCGCCAGCGACGCCCAGATTCCCATCGTGGCGGCCACCAAGGCCAGCGGAATCAGCACGACGCGGCGATTCAGCCAGCGCGCGGAGCTGGCAGGTTCATGCGGCGCATCGAGCAGCGATGCCAGGCTGGATGCGATCAGGGCGCTCATGCCTGCACCTGCAGCGATTCGGCGGCGGGAAATTGCACGATCTTCGCGCCTTCGCGAAGCCGCGCGAGAATGATGGCCGACGGACCGAATGACTCGAACACGCCCTTGTTCAGTACGGCGAGCTTGTCGAGCTGCTTCATGATGCTTTGGCGATGTCCAACCAGTATCACGGTGACGCCGCGCGCCTTGAGCCCGGCCAGTGCCGCGGCCAGCGCCATGTCACCTTCTTCATCGAGATTGGCGTTCGGCTCATCGAGAATCACCAGCCGCGGGTCCCCGTACAGCGCGCGCGCCAGCGCGATGCGCTGCCGCTGGCCACCCGATAGCAGGCAGCCGCCATCGCCGATCTCGGTGTCGTAACCCTCGGGCAGCCGCAGGATGAGATCGTGCGCCTGCGCCAGTTGCGCGGCGCGGATCACCGCCTGCGGATCCGGCTTCTGCAGGCGCGCGATGTTGGCGGCCACGCTGCCGGCGAACAGCTGTACTTCCTGCGGTAGATAGCCTACGGCGCGGCCGAGCAGGTCACGGTCGAAGCGCGAGATGTCGGCGCCATCGAGGCGCACTTTGCCTGTTTGGGGCGCGCGGATTCCAAGCAGCAGGCGCACCAGCGTTGTCTTGCCGGATGCGCTGGGTCCGACGATGCCGAGGCTGTCGCCGGCGAACAAGGTGAAGGCGACACCTCGGATCAATGGTGCGCGCCCGGCTACCGGCGAAAAAACCAGCCGTTCGACGTCGAGCCGTCCTTTCGGTGGCGGCAGGGCGAGAGGCGCCTGGCGCTGGTGTGATTGCCGTTCGCCCAGGCGGCGCCAGGCGCCGCGGGCTTCGATCATGGCCTTCCATCCGCCGATGAGCAGCTCCACGGGCTGCAGCGCGCGGCCCAGCAGAATCGTGGCGGCGATCATGATGCCCGGTGAGGCTTCACGGCCGATCACCAGCCAGGCGCCGAACCCGAGCGCCACCGCCTGCAAGCCCTGGCGCGACATGCGTGCCAGCGAGCCCAGTCTTGCGCTGATACCGGCGAGCTGCTCCTGCGCCTCGTGTTGATCGTCACAACATTGCTGCCAGGTTTCGATCGCGCGCGTGGTCATGCCCATGCCGACCACGGATTCGGCGTTGCGCATCAGCAGGTCCGCCTGCCGATGCGTCGCGCGCGCCGCCGCCAGCGCCCGTTCGGTGTGCCTGCGCGTGGCGTATTCGGTGAAGACTCCCAGCGCGAAGAGCGAGACCGCGCCGAGGGCGGCGATGCCTCCGAGCAACGGGTGCATGAGCGTGATGATCAGTAGATAGATCGTCACCCAGGGCGCGTCGAACAACGCCACCACGCCGGGGCTGGCCAGCAGCGAGCGCAGCTGCGCGACGTCGCGCAACGCTTCCTGGTCGTGGCGCTGGCCGGCGGCCGCCTGCTGCAGGGCGTTGCCCAGGGCTGCGGGTGCGAGGCAGGCTTCGACTCGCCGCCCGGCGGCGGCCAGCGTGCGCGCACGTGCCGCGTCCATGTAGTAGCCGAGCACCAGCATGATGAGCAGCGGTACGCTCAGCATCACCAGGGTCTCGATGCTGCCGCTGGCGAAAACGCGATCGAATACCTGCAGCATGTAGAGCGCGGGGGCCAGCAGCGCCAGGTTCAATAGCAGGCTCGCCTGTGCGGCGAGCTTCATGAACGGACGAATCTGTTGCGCGAAGAGCCAGTCCATTGCCATCTCCCAATTGCTGTCGGGAGGTGAGTGGCCGGGCGCGGGCACGCGGTTCCGTTAAATGGGGACATTCCTCGTTTCTTAGCAAACGGGGACGCGCCAACGTCGTGCCTCGATCCCGCTTGCAAAGAAATAGGAGATTGGGACCTCAATGTTCGAGGCGCGTCCCCAATGCCCAGCGGCGGTGGTAAGAGAAGAGACGCACGGTCTTGAGGTCTTCCCACAGCGTGGGGTTACACGCCTCTTTTTCTGGCGAACGGAGCGGCGGCGCGTCGGTGCACGATCGAGCGACGGGTGGCCCTGCATGCGATGAGCGAGTGGGCCGGGATACCTGGCCTCGTTAGGCACGAAGCCGATTCCTGCGTCTTCGGGACTCTTCGCCATCTTCAAATCAAACCACGCCAGAGTGTCTGCGTGTGTGTCGGCGGCCCGCAAACTGGCGGCAAGCAACTAACGAAGGGCCCGGCGAAAAGCGAGTCTCATCGCATGCAGGGCCGCCCGTCGCTCGACCCTCCACATACGAGCCACGTCCCCTTTATCCAAGCAAAAGAGGCATGTCCCCATCTAAGCGGATTGGGCGCCCGCGAGCGTCGGTGCGCGCGTGATGGAGCGCGTCTCGCCGAGAGAGTTGTGCCGGATGCCGACGACTGGATAGTTGTGCGACAGCCGCTCTGCGATGCGTTCGGCCAGGTACACCGAGCGATGCCGCCCGCCGGTGCAGCCGATGGCGATGGTGAGGTAACGGCGGTTTGCCGCCTGGTGTTCCGGAATGCGCGCGGACACGAACTGCAGGATGTCTTCGGCCAGGGTCGGAACGCTGCGTTGCGCCTCGAGAAAGCGGATGACGTCCGCATCGCGGCCGGTGAGGGCGCGCAACGACGGATCCCAATATGGATTGGGCAGCGAACGCGCGTCGAACACGAAGTCTGCGTCGCCCGGAATGCCATTCTTGAAGCCGAACGATTCCACCAGCAGCGACAGCCGTCCGGCGCTGCGTTTTTCCACGCGCTGGCTGATGAGCTCGCGCAGGTCGTGTACCCCCATGCGCGAGGTATCGATGACCAGGTCTGCGGCATTGAGGATGGGTTCGAGCAGGCGCCGCTCGATAGCGATGGCTTCCTTCAGCGAGACGTGGTCCGTGCTGATGGGGTGCTTGCGGCGCGTTTCGGCGAAACGCCGCAGCAGCTCTTCGTCATTGGCAAGCAGGAAAATGATTTCGCACTGGATGCCGCTTTTCTTGAGCTCTTCGATGAGCGGCGGGACGGTTTCGATTTCCGCGGCAGCGTTGCGCGCATCGACTCCCACCGCGGCGCGCGAGTATTGAGCGT
>DASQJS010000069.1:0-4482 GCA_035630995.1 Steroidobacteraceae bacterium
CCTCTTCCAGTTCCAGCGACTGGTCTTCGACGTTGCCGTCTTTGACCTGGTACTCGCGCCGCTGCAGCCAGGCATTGCGTATGAACGCATAACGGTCGTAACTGCGCCCCAGCTGTGAATCGAGCTCCAGCAGGCCGGCGCGTTGATCGAGCAGGTCGATCAACCGAATGATGTATCGCGTGCTGTCATCTTCGAGGTACCAGACTGGCTCCATGAAGGAGTCGGCCGCGCGGGAGAACGTATCACGCACCGAGGAGGGCCCGAGAATGGGCAGCATGATGTAGGGCCCCGGCTTGACGCCCCACTTGCCCAGGGTCTGCCCGAGATCTTCGTCGTTGTATTCGAGCCCGGCCGCGCTTGCCGGATCGAATAACCCGCCCAGCCCGAGCGTGCTGTTCAGCAGGAAGCGCGCCGAGTCGCGCCCTGCCTGGGAAAACTTGCCCTGCAGGGTGTCGTTGATGATGGTGGGCACGTTATCGAGATTGCTGAGCGCATTGCTGACGCCGGTGCGGATCACGCGGGGCATCACCTTCACATAGGCCTTGGCCACGGGCCTGGCAATGGCACGGTCGAGTGTGTCGTTGAACTTGAAGGAGGCGCGGTTGAAACGCTCCCAGGGGTCGCGTGGATCGGCTTTGCCGGAGGGCAACGTGGCGCAACCTCCTGCCATCAGGCAGAAGAGCAGGGTGAGCAGAAATTTCATCGCGAAATTGTACCAGCCGAACCTGCGCCAGAACGCTGGGTTTGCTCATCCTTCTTCTTTTGCTGTTCCTGGTTCTTGCGCCGCTTGCGATCCGAGAACAGCGCTTCGCGCACTTCGTCGAGCCGTGCCTGGTACCGGCTGCGCTGAACCACCGTGATATTGGGTGCCGCCAGTGCCATTTCGAGCTGCGCCACCGACAGCGGTAGATTGCCCGTGGCGATGTGGTACTCGCTCATGTAATAGGCGGCGTCGCCGGTGTCGCCGGCGCTGCTGGCCGCAAGCGCGGTGAACCGAATCTGCTCCGGCGTCGGCGCGACATTGTTGAAGAGGTCGAGCAGCACCGCGTGCGCGGCCTTCGCCTGGTCGGCTTTCATCAGGGCGTCGGCATAACGCATGGTGAGCGGAATATTGCGCGGCGACAGGTTGAGCGCGCGACGGAAGACGGCGAGGGACTCTTCGGTATCACCCGCGCTCATGAGCGCCTGTCCCAGAGTCGACTGCAGCATGGGGACCTGCGGATACTGGCGCGCGAGCTCGGTCAGCGAATCGAGGGCGGCGCGCGCGCTGCCGCCCTGGTAGCTAGCCAGCGCTTCGCCGTAACGCTCACCTGCAGTCGGCTGCTGCTGGTCGCGCCGTTCGGAGTAGTAACGCCGCACGTTGTCTTCCGTCGGGGTCGCGAGCACGCGCAGGCGCTCGCGGGTCAGCGCGTAACTCACCGTCTCAGCGGTGGGTTTGATCTCCTTGAATTGCGCGGCGCGCGAGCGCGACTCGGCGATGCGATTGGTCGTGATCGGGTGCGACTGGAGGATTTCCGGTAGCGCGTTGCGGTTGGTGTTGGCGAGCGGGGTGCGACGGCCCATGGTTTCGAAGAAGTCCGGCATGCCGTAGGGATCGAAACCGGCCGCGGCGAGGAAGCTCATGCCGACGCGATCGGCTTCGTTCTCGTTGGCGCGCGTGAAGTTGATCTGCTGCTGCATGGCCGCGCCCGAGGCCATGGAGATGGTGCCGAGCGCGGCGTCGGAGGAGCCGGTGGCCGCACCGATCAGGATGGCCGCGAGGATGGCCGCCATGGTCCCGATGCTCTGCCGGCCCTGCGAGTGGATTCGACGTGCGATGTGCCGCTGGGTGACGTGCGCAATTTCGTGGGCGAGCACGCCAGCCAGCTGCGCTTCATTGCGGGTGGCAAGTACCAGGCCATAGTTCACTCCGATGAACCCGCCGGGCAGCGCAAACGCGTTGATGGTGTCGTCATTCACGAAGAAGAACGAGAAACGCTGCGCCGAATCGCCCGTGGCCTGCGCGACGATGCGCGAGCCCAGCGACTGCAGGTATTCGGTGGCCTCGGGGTCTTCGATGATCTGGCCTTCGTCGCGCAGCTGGCGCATGACCTGAAGGCCGATGTGATATTCGTCGTCGAGCGTGAGGGCTGACGAGGCGGGGCTGCCGATGTCGGGCAAATCGTTGCCGGTCTGCGCGAGCGATTGCAGCGGCAGCAGCACCGACAACAGTGCGACGATGAGCTTTTTAAGTCCGGTTGGCATCGCGGAATTGGACCCGGCGTCCGCCCTTTAAGTTTCTGGCCGGTTATGGCAGGGGGCGCTAGAGCGTATCAGAGGCAAAATCGGCGAGGCGGGACCGTTCGCCGCGAACCAGGGTGATGTGCCCCGAATGCCCCCAGCCACGGAAGCGGTTCACGACGTAGGTCAAACCGGAGGTGGTCTCGGTCAGGTACGGCGTGTCGATCTGCGCGATGTTCCCGAGGCATATGACTTTCGTGCCGGGGCCGGCGCGAGTCACGAGCGCCTTCATCTGCTTGGGAGTCAGGTTCTGGGCTTCGTCGAGGATGACGTAACGGTTCAGGAAGGTGCGTCCGCGCATGAAATTGAGCGACCGGATCTTGATGCGGTTGCGCAGCAGGTCGTTGGTGGCGGCTCTGCCCCAGTTGCCGCCTTCGCCCGTCTGAGTGAGCACCTCGAGGTTGTCCATGAGGGCGCCCATCCACGGCTCCATTTTCTCTTCCTCGGTGCCGGGCAGGAAGCCGATGTCTTCGCCGAGCGGGATCGTCACGCGCGTCATGATGATTTCAGCGAAGCGATTCGATTCCAGCGTCTGCATGAGTCCGGCGGCGAGCGTGAGCAGCGTCTTGCCGGTGCCAGCGGGGCCGAGGATGGTGACGAAGTCGATTTCCGGATCCATGAGCAGGTTCAGCGCGAAATTCTGCTCGCGGTTGCGGGCGTTCACGCCCCACACGCTGTGGCGCTCGCCACGAAAATCGCGCGCCAGTTCCAGCGTGGCGGTGCCGGCTTCGATGCGCCGGACGATCGCCTCGATTCCGGCTTCTCCGGCTTCGTGCACGAACTGGTTGACGTGAAGCTCGGCCACCATCGGCCCGGTCACCTGATAAAAGGTGCGGCCGCCTTCTTTCCAGGACTTGATGTCCTTGCCGGCCTTCTCCCAGAAATCCGCCGGCAATGCCGCGAGCCCCGTGTAGAGGACGTCGGCGTCTTCGATGGTCTTGTCGCTGTAGTAGTCCTCGGCGTGGACACCGACCACGGCCGCCTTGATGCGCAGGTTGATGTCCTTGGAAACCAGCGTGACGCGCGCTTCGTGATGCAGTGCCTGCAATGCCAGGGTCTGCGCGAGGATGGCGTTGTCCGCGCCATGACCGGGTAGATAGTCGGGCAGGGCGGAGGTGAGCTGGCGCGTCTGGAAGAAGAGGCGGCCGGCTTTTCCGAGCCCGACTTTGCCGCCCCCGTGCCCGTTGCCGGTGCCTGGCCCGTTCATGGCCGAAGGCAGGGGAAGGCCGGCGTCGATCTGGTCCTTGGTGGCATCGCGCATCAGGTCATCGAGAAAGCGGCTCGTCTGGCGCACGTTGCGCGACGCCTCCGAGAGACCCTTTTTGTTCGAATCGAGCTCTTCGAGCACCACCATCGGCAGGTACACGTCGTGTTCCTGGAACCGGAAGATGGCCGTGGGGTCGTGCATGAGCACGTTCGTATCGAGCACGAACAGCCGGCGTTCCACGTCCGGTTTCGTCGACTTGCCGCCAGTCGAACGCTTGCCTGTCGTCACAGTGATTTGGCCGCCTCTAACACTTCGGCGGCGTGGCCCTTGACGCGAACCTTGCGCCACTCACGGACCAGCTTGCCGCCTTCGTCGATCAGGAAAGTACTGCGCTCGATTCCCATGAACTTCCTTCCATATAGAGATTTCTCGCGGATCACGTCGAACAGCCGGCAGACTTTCTCGTCCTCGTCGGAAAGCAGTTCGAAGGGAAACTTTTCCCTGGCGCGGAATTTCGCGTGGCGTTCGCAGCTGTCCTTGGAGACCCCGAGCACCGTGGTCTTCGCGCGTTTGAAGGCCGCATGCAGGTCACGGAAATCCTGGCCTTCGAGCGTGCAGCCCGGCGTCATGTCCTTGGGGTAGAAGTAGAGCACCAGTTTGCCCCCCTTACCATCAGTGGAGAGGGCGTCAGTGGTCCACATGCTGCCGTCCGAACGCGGCAGCGAGAACGCGGGCACTTTCTTGCCGACAGCAACGCTCAAGACTTGACCGGCTCCAGGATCGCATCGAGGTTTTGCGCGTCGCAGTAATCCATGAATTCCTCGCGAAGGTGAGCGAGCTGCAGGCGTTTGGGCACGTTGATGATCATCTGCACCGCGAACATCTGCGCGCCCGTGTGCGCCGCGGGGTAGGTGCGGGTGGAGACTTCGGCGATGTCGATGCCGCGGCTGGCGCAGAACCCGGAGAGCCCGGTGACGATTCCGGCCTGGTCCAGG
>DASQJS010000070.1:0-16416 GCA_035630995.1 Steroidobacteraceae bacterium
ATCAGGCTCTCGACCTGCACGTCCTTCATCTCGAGCTTCAGGCCCATCTCGCGGCCGAGGATGATCACCTTGCGCACGAAGTCCGTGCCCGACAGGTCGTCGCGCGGATCGGGCTCGGTGTAACCCTTCGCCTTCGCGTCCTTCACGATGTCGGAAAACGGGGTCTTGCCGTCGTACACGTTGAATAGATAGGCCAGCGTGCCGGAGAAAATGCCCTCGACGCTGGTGATCTTGTCGCCGGTCTCGCGCAGGTCGCGCAGCGTCTGGATCACCGGCAACCCGGCGCCCACGGTGGCTTCATATAAATAAGAGGAGCCGCCGAGCCGGCGCGCCTCCTTGAGCGATTCGTAGTAGGCCAGCGGCCCGCTGTTGGCCTTCTTGTTGGGCGTGACCACGTGGATGCCCGCCGTGAGCCACTCCGCGTAGTGCTTCGCCACGCTGTCATCGGCGGTGCAGTCGATGATGACCGTGTGCGGCAGGTGGTCGACGTGCAGGTGGTCGACGAATTTGCCGATGTCGGCAGCATGCGGGCTCGCGTCCAGCGCCGCCCTCCAACTATCTTTTGGACCATCAACGGCAATACCCTGCTCCGCCAGCAGCATTTTCTTTCTGCCCATGATGCCGCGCAGGCGCAGGTCGAGTTTGAAATCGTCACGCAGTCGGCTGCTTTCGGCGGCGATCTGCTCGAGCAGCGCGCGACCGACCGAGCCCGGTCCGATGAGGCCGATGGAGATGGTGTGCGGCGATAGGTAGAAGCCGGCATGCACGGCGCGCAGCGCGCGCGTGGCGTCCTTGCCGTCCACCACCACCGAGATGTTGCGCTCCGAGGCGCCCTGCGCGATGGCGTGCACGTTCACTGCCGCCGAACCAAGCGCGTTGAACACCTGGCCCGAGACACCGGGAAGCCCGGCCATGCCGTCGCCGACCACGGCGAGGATCGCCAGGTCCCTGTCGACCGCGATGCTCTGGATCTGGCCTTCCTTGATCTCGCGATCGAACGCGGCTGCGACTACGCGCGCGGCGCGGTCGGCTTCGACACCGGGAATGGCGCAGCAGATGGAATGCTCCGAGCTGCCCTGCGAAATGAGGATCACCGAAATGCCCTCTTCACGCAGCGCGCCGAACAGGCGGTGAGCCGTGCCGGGCACGCCGATCATGCCGGCGCCCTCCACGTTCACCATCGCGATGTTCTCGATGCTGGTGATGCCCTTCACCGGTAGTTTGGAGTCGGGCTTGGCGCAGATCAGCGAACCTGGCTTCTGCGGCGCGAAGGTGTTGCGGATCCAGATGGGGATGCCGCGGCCGATGGCTGGCGCCATCGTCTGCGGATGAATGACCTTGGCGCCGAAGTACGCGAGCTCCATGGCTTCGTTGTACGACAGCGAGTCGATGACCTTGGCGTCGGGCACGCGGCGCGGATCGGCCGACAGCACGCCATCGACGTCGGTCCAGATATGGATCTCGCTGGCATCGAGCAGCGATCCGAAAATCGAACCGGAGAAGTCGCTGCCGTTGCGGCCAAGAGTGGTCTGTACGCCGCGGCGATCGGAGGCGATGAAGCCGGTGATGATCAGAGTGCCTTTGAATGCCCCGTCTTTCGCAGACGTGGCGACCAGCGCCGAAAGCTTGGCGCGCGATTCTTCCCACTGCACGGCGGGTCCCAACGGCCCCCACTCGACGACCACGGCCTGGCGCGCGTCGACCCACTTCACATCGCCCGGCCGTTTCGCACGGGCCGAAAAGAATTCACGAAAGAGCTTGGTGGACCAGATTTCCCCGTAACCGGCGATCAGGTCGCGCACGTTCTGCGCGGCCGAGCGCGTGAGCTTCACCGTGTGCAGGATGCCTTCGATGTCGTGACGGTCGCGGTCGAAACCGGCCATGTAGAGCTGGCGCGCATCGCCCGACAGCAGGGCTTCGGCGATGGTGTTGTGCCGGACGCGAAGCGCATCGAGTTCACCGCGCCAGGCGTCGTCCTGCGCTTCGGCACGAGCGACCAGCCCGAGCAACGCATCGGTGACACCTCGGCAAGCCGAGAGAACGATTCCCAGGCGACCCGGCGGCAGCGTTTCGAGGATGTTGGCGACGCGCTTGAAACACTCGGCGTCCGCGACCGAAGAACCGCCAAATTTGTGTACGACCCAGGCGGAGGGGTCAGCAGATTGCATTGAAGCCTAAACCTTGCGGTAAAAAAGGGGGCAAAAAAAGCCCGGCAAATCTAAAGGTTGGACCCATCCACGCGCAAGCCGGAGCCACTCAAACTGGCATATATTTGCGCCCCACATGTCGCTGCACCGCCTCCTCCCGCTATACGACCGCGCATTGCTCGCCAATGAGCCCCTGGTACTCGCCACGGTCATCAGGACTGGCGGTTCCACCTATGCCAAACCCGGAGCGCAGATGCTCATCGCCGCCGACGGCGAATACGCGGGTCTGTTGTCGGGCGGTTGTCTCGAAGGCGACCTGCGCGAACACGCGCGTCATGTCGCAGCCAGCGGCCAGGCGCGAATCGTGAGCTATGACCTGCGCAGCACCACGGATCAATTGTTCGGGCTGGGCGCCGGTTGTGAGGGCGCCATGGACGTCCTGCTGTCGCGAGTGTCGGCGGCCGAGGGCTGGCAACCTCTCGTGGCCATGGCCGAGAGTTTTCGCGCCGCGCGCGAACAACATTTCGCCTTCGTGATTGCAAGCACGGATCCGGCGTATCCGCTCGGCGTTTCATTTCCGGTAAATGGGCAGGTCACGCCATATCCCAGTGGTGTCGAAGTATTCGTCGCGGCGGTGGCGCCGCCACCGCACCTGCTGCTGTTGGGCGGAGGGCCAGACGCCCGCCCCGTAGCCACGCTCGCCGCCTTCCTCGGCTGGCGCATCACGGTGGTCGAACATCGGGCCGTCTATCTCGCGCCCGATCGCTTTCCGCCGTCGACGAGATTGATCGAAACGCGTCCGGACAACGTTGCCGCCGCGGTGCGGTTGGCGGAGTTTTCGGCAGCGATAGTCATGAGCCATCACCTGGAATCCGACCTGCACTACCTGCGTGCCCTTGCCCGGGCTCCGGTGCCCTATGTCGGCTTGTTAGGGCCGGCCGCACGGCGCGAAAAACTGCTGAGCGACCTGGGCGAGGACGCCGGCACGCTGCGCCCCCGGTTGCGCGCGCCCGTCGGGCTCGACATTGGCGGGCGCACGCCCGAATCCATCGCGCTCGCCATCGTTGGCGAAGTGCATGCCGCATTGGCGGGTCGCGCCGGCCGTCCGTTCAGCGAGACATTGAAGTCCGACAGCACCGCGTCCGCCGACGGTAGCGAGCGGTAGCTTGGAAGAACTCCTGCCTCTCATCGCCATCCTGGCGGTGTCCGGACTCATCGCGGGATTCGCTGCCGGGCTCCTGGGCGTGGGCGGCGGCATCGTGACCGTGCCGGTGCTCGAATACTCGCTGCGGTTCGCCGACGTGCCCGAGCAGTACCGCATGCACGTCGCGGTGGCGACCTCGCTCGCAGCCATCATTCCCACCTCGATCAGCTCGGCGAGCACCCACCATTCGCGCGGTGCGGTCGATTGGGAGCTGGCGCGGCGCTGGGCAGCGCCCATGTTCGTGGCTTCCTTCGCCGGCAGCCTGCTGGCATCGCGCGCGCCGCTCGCCGTGCTCGCCGGCGTGTTCGGCAGCGTCGCGCTGCTGATCGCGCTCAAGATGTTGCTGCCGTTCGATCACTGGCGAGCCCGTGAAAGCGTGCCGCGCGGCGCCGGGGGCGCGGCACTGGCATCGCTGATCGGCGGCGTTTCGGCGGTCATGGGTATCGGCGGTGGCACGCTCACCGTGCCCACGTTGAACCTCTGCGGATATCCCATTCACCGCGCCGTCGGCACGGCGTCGTTCTTCGGGATCGTGATCAGCATTCCCGGCACCGTAGGCTATCTACTGGCGCAGTCGCCGGTGGCGCTGCCTTGGGCGACGGTCGGTTTCGTCAGTGTCGTGGGGTTGGCGATCATCACGCCGGGCTCGATGCTCACGGCGACGCTCGGCGCACGCGTCGCTCACTCACTGAGCCGCCGCCGCCTGTCGCAGGCTTTCGGCGTGTTCCTGCTGCTGGTGGGCTCGCGGATGATCTATCGCGCGCTGGCCTGAACGTTTTTTGGCGCCGTGACATCGACTTCTTCGAAGACGACGTCGATGGGAATGAGCGGCACGGGGCAGTCGACCACCATGCAGATGCCGCGCAGCAGATCGACTTGCGGCACGGTGAGGCGTCCGCCCACCGCAATGACGCGCGCCATGCCTTCCGACAGCGAGCGACGGCCCGTGGGATGAATCTGGGCAACGGCCGTCAGCGCGGAATCGAGCGCCGCGGGCGTGATCGGTTGTTCGGGATACGGCGCCCACTTCGTTGGCGGCAACATACCCATGAGGCCCGCGCGATAGGCGTTCTGACCCTGCTTGCCCGCGCCGAAGCGGCATTGCGCCAGCGCCGCATACAGTTCGCACACCATTGGCGCTTGTTCATGCAATGGCACCGGGGGGGCCTCCTCCCTGGCTTTGGCGAGACGCTTCTCGATCATTCGTGTCAGCGAGAAGCGCAGCATGTCGCCGGTGGCCACCGTGGGTGCGAACGCGCGCGCAATCGCGCGCAGGCGCTTGCGATCGGCGGGCTGCATGTCGTCGAGCAGCGAGAACAAATCCACCAGCAACGGCAGGCGCGATGCCGGCGCAAGCTCGCCGACGCGCGCCACCTGCGCCTGCGTTTCCTTGAATAGTTCGATACCGAGCAGAGGCGCGAGGCGCGTCAATTGCGTGCGCCACTTCGCCGGCTCAGAAGCCAGCATGGTGGCTACGAACGTGGCCTGGACGGCGATGCCGGACAACTCCACGCGTGCGACGAAAGTGCCGATCGCAGCCTGTTGATCCTGTGAAAGCCGGTTGCGCAGCACGTCCGGCGGCAACGCGCGTCCCGCGACCATTCGCACACCAGTCGGTAGCGTCTCGGCGAGAATCGGCTTTTCGAGCGTCAGGTGAATGCCGCTGTCGGCGGCCGAGGTGGTCGGCGCCGGAGCGGCTCGCGCAGGTGCGCGAGCGCGCGACGCAGTCGCGGGAACGGGCCCCGCGGCCATGGCCGCCACGGGTGAGAACTGCAGCGCATTCGAAGATTCCGACGCGACATCGCCTTTGGCCGTGGGCTCAGCGGCGGGAGCCGTGGCCGCCGCGGCCGCGGCGCGCGTCGCGATCCTGCGCTTCTCTTCATTGACCAGAGAGCGGAACTTGAGCGGCGTGATACGCGCATCGATCGCGCGCACGCGTTCGTCGAGCGGCGGATGCGTGGCGAACCAGGAAGCCTTGAATTTGGTGATCCAGGCCGGAGAGCTGCCGGCGAAGAACATGTGCGAGACGCCAATGGCGTGCTCGTGCTCGAGACGCGTGCCGGAAGCGCTCGCGGCCATCACGATGAAGGCGCTCTGCAGCGCCTGCGGATTGCGTGTGAACTGCACCGCCGACGCATCGGCGAGATGTTCGCGACGGCGCGAGACCGCTGCCTGCAACAGGCGCCCGGCGAACGCCCCCGCGCTGCCCGCCAGAAAAACACCCAATGCGATGAGCTTGATGCGCGCTTCGCTCTTGCCACCGCCGCGCCGATTCATGAAACGCCGCGCGAGGTCGGTGATCACGCAAAGGCCGAAGATCCACGCGGTCAGCCGCATGTTGATCTTCATGTCGCCGTTGAGGACGTGACTGAACTCGTGGCCGATGACGGCCTGCAGCTGATCGCGGTCGAGCGCATCGAGCGCGCCCTGCGTCACCGCCACGGCGGCCTCGTCGGGCGAGAGTCCCGCCGCGAATGCATTGATGCCTGCCTCGTCCGGCAGCACGAACACCTGCGGCTTGCGAATGCGCGCCGCGATAGCCATCTCTTCGACTATGTTCACGAGGCGCTGACGCTTGAGGTCGCCATCATTGGCGTTGACCTGAACGCCGCCCAGCGCGCGGGCCACCGCGGGGCCACCTTCGCGCATCTGCGAGCTTCGATGCCACGTGGCGATCAGGATGGTGCCGAAGACGACCAATGTGATCCAGAAGACCACATGGGGTTCGTGGCGCAGCACCCACCGCGGGTCGGCGCCAAGGCCGAGAATGACCACCAGGTTCACGACCAGCACGACCAGCAGGATCGCAGCGACAAATCCGCTGACCAGCCAGAGCGTGTACTTGCGCTGGGCATCCTGACGTTCGAAAAACTGCGTGGTCACATCTCTAACCCGTTGACTGGAAGGCTGCAAATTAACGCCAATTTGATAGGTAGGGCGTGCACTGGCGCACGACCCCGCCGCAAAAAAACCCGCCAAATGCGACCCGTTTAACGGTTGCGGTCAATGGGGCGGCAGCAAGGCGGAACCGGAGTAATATCGCCCGGCATGAACCTGGAACCGCAGAAGTCCGAGTCCGAAATCCGCAACTACAGCGGCGTGGCCCGGATACTCGCCAGTGTCACCATACTGGCCCTGGCCGCCACGACGATCCTCGTCGTGCTGGAAATAATTCCGCGCTCAACGTTTGCCGAAATGGCTGGCAAGATCGCGATGGTCGCCGGCGTCTGCGTGGTCTCCGCCCTGGCCATCGGGTTCCTCTCCCGACGGTGAACGAAAGCGGGAGCACCGAGTCGAGCCACATCCACGTCGTGGTGCTGGCTGCGGGCAACTCTTCGCGATTCGGATCTCCCAAACAACTGGTGCGCGTCAACGGACGCCCGCTCATGCACACCGTCGTGAGTCGCGCGGTGGAACTTGCCGGTCATTCCGTCACCGTCGTTCTCGGCGCGAATGCCGCTGAACTTGCGCCATTGCTTCGCCACAGCCCGGCGGGCATCGCGGTGAATCGCGACTGGGCCGAAGGCATTGCGAGTTCGATCCGCGAAGGGATTGCGCACGCGCCGCAAGCGGCCGACGGTGTACTCATCGCGCTCGCCGACCAGGTGGCCGTGACCACTGAAGACCTGCGACGTCTCGCCGGAGTATGGCGGCGTACTCCTGCATCCATCGCCGCCGCTCAGTACGCGGGCGCCGTCGGCGTGCCGGCGATTTTTCCCCGCTGGTGTTTTCGCGAACTGAACGAGCTCCGCGGCGATCACGGCGCGCAGCTGCTGCTGATCCGGCATGTCGACCGGTTGATCCGTCTGCCCATGCCGAGCGCGGAGCTCGACATCGATCGGCCCGAAGACCTGCTGGCGCTCGAAGCGAACACGGAACTCAAACGCGGAGAAACACCGGAAGCCGAATAGCCCGGTGTCGGGGGACGGCGCCTATTGCCCCACTATTCGCGCGAGCATTCTCGCCAGCGGAAACGCCAGCACGACGAACGTGCACGGGACGATGGTCAGCACCAGCGCCGCCCACAGGTGAAGTGGAGCGGCGCGAGCGAGGCGTTCTGCCCGCGCAAACCGCTGCGCCGCCGACTGACGCGCCCGTTCGCGGACCACCTGCGCGGCGGGGATGCCGAATTTTTCCGCCGAGCGCAGCGCCGTCACGAGTATGGCCAGAGGCTTGAGACCCGTACGTTGCTCCATTGCGCGCAATGCTTCGAGCGGCTCCGCACCGCCATGAATGTCGAGGACGACGCGCATCCAGGCGCGCCTCAGTGCGCCGTCTGGCGCACGATGCGCGCAGGTTGCAAGCGCCGCGGGAAGCGCCCAGCCCGCCTCCATTGCCAGCGCGATGAGATCGAGATGCACGGGCAGATCGTCGAGCAATTCGTGCTCCACGCGCTGCCGCGCCGAGGCGAGAAACCGCGGCGCCACCCAGTAGCCGAGTCCGGCGACTGCCGCGGCCGCCAGCCATGCGCCGTTAGCAAGGCCGGTGAAGAACACCGGCACGGCGGCGGCCAGACCCAACCACGCGCGCGTGACCTGCCAATGCGCAGGCGAAGCCAGCCGATTGAGGTCGGCGGATCTCAATGCCTCGCGAATGTCCATCAATCCGCGCAAGCCGAACACGCTCAGGCCGAACATGACGGCAGCGAGAATGACCAACGCGAAGAGTGGCATTCAGATTGCCACACGCGCCATGCGCCACAGCAGCCAGCAACCGCAGGCTTCGAGCGCAACGACGAACAGCAGCGCCGCGAGCGGCACCTGGATGCCTGCCGCGTCAAGCGCAAGCAGCGCCAGCGGCGGAACGGACGCGGCCACGGCGCCACGTCGCCGGCCTGATGCCGTGCGCGCGAGCATCTTGCGTTCGAAGGCCACGCGCCGTTTCAGGCGCAGTGCAAGCCGCTGCGCGGTATCTGCCAGCAGCTGCGGTGTCGGGTGCGGAAGTTCCTGCACCAGCAACAGCGAAACGAACTCCGGCGCGCGCAGGCGCTGCACGCGCTTGCACAACGCGGAGTCCACCGGCAGACACGCCCCACTCTTGCGAACCGCCACGCCCAACGCGCCCAGCGCGCATGCGACATCGCTGGCTTCGCACATGGCGCGCCGTCGGCTGGTGGCCGCGAGCGCGGGCAATGCGATGAACGCGGCGAACACCACCATGGAGCCAGGCAGGACCCCGTCAAATGGCATCGCCGACTCCGCCGGTCAGCAACCACCTGCCGTAACCCTGCCACAACCCGATGGCGAGCACAGCGGCGAGCCATGCCACGACGAGGCGAGTGAGCGGCCGCGAAACGTGCCTTGCCCTGACCTTGAGTTGCTGCGCATCCATGCGCGTTCTCCGACCGGAAGGTGCGGAGTATTGGAGCGCGAATCCCCATCGGCGTCAGCGCGGCAATCGCCTGCGAACGGCCAGGTTTGCGACTTGCGCGAACCCGGGGAAGTCAGGCCTTGGTCACCGAAACCCGCTTTGCCGTGATGGCATCCTGGTTGGCCGCCACGAATGCATTGAGATAGTCCGGATTGGTGAATGCCAGCTTCATGAAGCCCACCTGTCCTTCACCGTTCATGAGCCCCGTGAATTGCAAACGCACGTTCTTGATGCGCACCGGTTGGTAGAAGCTGGTCTGGGGCGCCTTCGGCCGGCGCAGCCGGTAGAACAGGATCGTCAACACCACGCCCAGCACCACGCTGCCCGCGTACATGTAATCGATCCACAGCGGCAACGCGACTGTTGAACCGGCAGCAAGGCAGATTCCGAAAATCACGCCGGTGATCAGCAGCAGCACGCCGAGACGCGAAAAGAAACCCGCTGGCTTGCGCCGGATCGTCCTCTGGCATCCCGCGCAGATCGGCACGGATAGTTTGAAGGTCGTGTCCGTGCGGCCGATGCCGAAAAAGCGCGTGATGCGTGTGTCCTGGATCTCGCTCTTGCACTCGGTAGCGCCACAGTTGCAGCAAAACGAAGTTGGAAAACCAAGCTGCGGATTCTCGACCTGCATTGATCGACCTCTTTGTTCTTATTTCATCGTCGGCATGACGAACTCCGCAGCACCCTTGCCTTCGGGCCAGCGGCTGGTAACGGTCTTCAGGCGCGTATAGAAACGCACGCCTTCCATGCCGTGCATGGCGTGGTCCGAGAAGATCGACCGGCGCCAGCCGCCGAAACTCATGAAGGCCATGGGCACGGGAATGGGCACGTTCACGCCGACCATTCCCACTTCGATGCCTTGCACGAAGGCTCGCGCGGCGCCGCCGTCGCGCGTAAACACGGCGGTGCCGTTGGCATACTCGTGCGCGTTCACCAGCTTGACTGCGTCGGCGATGGTGGGGACTCGCACCACGACCAGCACGGGACCGAAAATTTCTTCGCGATAAACCTTCATCGACGAAGTCACGCCATCGAACAGGCTGCCGCCCAGGAAAAAACCGCTTTCGTGGCCTGCCACCTTGAGCCCGCGGCCGTCCACGACCAGGCGCGCGCCTTCCGCGACGCCCGCGGCGATGTAGTCCGTGACCTTGGCGCGATGCGCGGCCGTGATCAGCGGACCCATGTCGGCCGCGCCGTTCTGCGACTGATCCACACGCAGGCCGCGCACTCGCTCTGCGAGCGCGCCCACCAGGCGGTCGGCGGTGGCATCCCCCACGGCGACCGCGACGGAGATCGCCATGCAGCGCTCGCCCGCCGAACCGTAGGCCGCGCCTAACAAGGCGTCGCAGACCTGGGTCGTGTCCGCATCGGGCAACATCACCAGGTGATTCTTCGCGCCGCCCAGCGCCTGCACTCGTTTGCCGTGCGCCACTCCTTCACGCTGCACGTATTCGGCTATAGGAGTCGAGCCCACAAAGCTGACCGCATTCACGTCCGGGTGACGCAACAATGCGTCGACAGAAACTTTGTCGCCATTGACCACGTTGAACACGCCGTCCGGCAGACCGGCTTCCTTCAACCATTGTGCTAACAACAGCCCGGGGCCGGGATCGCGCTCGGACGGCTTGAGGATGAAGCAGTTGCCGCAGGCCAGTGCCACGGGGAACATCCACAGCGGCACCATGGCGGGAAAATTGAACGGCGTGATGCCGGCCGCTACACCGAGCGGCTGCCGCAGCGAATAACTGTCGACGCCGGTGCCCACGTTGTCGGCGAACTCGCCCTTCAGCAGGTGCGGTGCACCGCAGGCGAATTCCACCACTTCGAGTCCGCGCGTCACCTCGCCGGCCGCATCGCTCACCAGCTTGCCGTGCTCCGAGGCGATCAGCGCCGCGAGCGCGTCGCGCCGCTGTTCGATGATCTCCTTGAATTTGAACAACACGCGCGCACGCTTGAGCGCGGGAGTGGCGGCCCAGGCGGGAAAGGCAGCTCGCGCCGCGCGCACCGCGGCATCGACATCCGCTTCATTGGCCAGCGCCACTCGCGCGGCCACGACTCCGAGCGACGGATTGAATACGTCGCCGGCGCGGCCGGAAGTGCCGGCGACCAGCTGGCCACCGATCCAGTGTGAGTAACTGCTTACGCGCTCGTGTGTCATGGGCCGCGAGTGTAGCGCTCTATAATGCAGGCATGGAAAAGACGCCCGCCGGACACCAGAAATTGCTGCAGGACATCGAGCGCCTGCTCGCCGAAGCCCCCGACGAAGCCAGCCGCCGCGACCTCGAGCGGCTGCGGGATTCCCTGAATTCGCCGCAGATGATCGAGATGGCGCGCGAGGTCATGAACAAGCCCCGCTCGCCCGGCACATTGATGCTCGATTTTCACGACCCGCTGCTGCCGGGCGCGGTGACCGCGGCCGGCGGCGTCATTGCCGCCGCGTTCTGCCTCTATGCCGTGACGCTCGGCTTCGAAAAGCCGGCGATCGCGGTGGGCGACAGCATGATCAACCTGTGGATCGTCGCGGCTTTCGCCGGCGCCCTGTCGGCCTGTTTCACCGCACTGTCGTTCTCGCGCACGTTCACCGTGCGTTTCGACACCGAGGGCATGTTGTCGCGCACCAACGGCTCACGCTGGCGGCGCCTGTACACCGGGGCCATGAGCTGGAAGAGCATCCGGTCGCTGCACGAGCGCGCTGTCGATCGGGTTCTCGAGGTGCGTTCCGCCAGTGGCGAAGTGTTCGAGATCCCGATGAAGGTGGTGAACTATCGGGCGCTTCGGGATCATCTCGACAACATGGTGATGTTGTACGGAGAAGACCATGGTGGTGCCGGGCACCAAAAGTCGTAGTTGAGCCAGCGCTCGCGTTTCTGCCAACGTTCGCTCAACTACGACTTTTGGTGCCCGGCACCGCCTCAGGGCCGCGACACCATCATCACTCCGACGATCGCAATCGCTCCGCCGATCAGCATTGACAGGAGCAGGTGCTCGCCCAGCAGGAGCACGCTGATCAGGACGCCGAATACCGGCACCAGGTTGTTGAAGATGCTGGTGACTGCCGTGCCGAACTTCTTCACCGACACGTAGTACCAGACGAAGGCCAGCGCGGTGCCGCCGATGCCGAGATACAGCAACGCGCCGATCATGGTCCAGTCGAACTGGCTGGTCGTGATGCTTCCGAACTCCGGCGCCGCCACGCAGGCCAGCAACAGCGTCCCCCACAGCGCCGCATAGTTAGTCGCCGCGAGCGGCGTCAGGCCGCCGAGCACCTTGCGGCCAATGATGGTGTACAGCGCCCATGACGTGACGGCGCCGAACATGAAGATTTCGCCCAGACCGATGCCTGCCGAAGCGATGCTGGCGATGTCGCCGTGCGAAATGACGATCCACACCCCGAACAGCGCGATGACAACGCCCAGCCAGCGCCGCGCGCTCAGCTGTTCCTTGAGCACGATGGCCGAGATGGTGATGGTGATGACCGGATTGAGCGCGATGATGAGCGCAGCGCGGCTGCCCGGCAGCCGCTCGAGAGAGGCCATGAAGAACAGGTTGTAGGCGAACACGCCAAACGCCCCGAGCACCATTGTCGCGAGCCACTGGTTGCGGGTCAGCTTCGGCAAGCCGCCTTCCAGCGCGAAGGCCGCTACCAGCAGCGCGGCGCACGCGATCACGTATCTCGAGAACGAGCCCATCATGGGCGACAACACGGCGACCACGTGTTTGCCCGCGACGAAGGTGCCACCCCAGATGGCGGGCACGGCGATGAGCCGTGCGTAGTCGGCGGTGCGCGCTGCGGCCAATGCCACTACGGCTTTCCTCGCGCCAGGCCTTGCGCCAGGAAATTGCCGTTGCGAAATCCCGGCTTGCCATAACGAAACGGCTCGCCGACGAGGCCGGTGACACGGCCGCCCGCGGCTTGCAGCACGGCATGTCCGGCGGCGGTGTCCCATTCCATGGTGGTGCCGATGCGCGGATAGAGGTCGGCCTCGCCGGCCGCCACCAGGCAGAACTTCAGCGACGAGCCAATGGAACGGAACTCGGCCACCGGGTAGTTAGCGAGGAAGGCGTCGGTCTCGGGCGTGCGATGCGAACGCGAGGCGACTACGGTCAGACCGCCTGCGGGAGGCCGGCGCGCGCTGATGGCGTTGCCCAACGAGGGCATGGTGCCGTCCGGATCCGCATCGATGTGGCCCGCCCTGCCGGCCTTCACGTCACCCCAGTACAACTCGCGGCGCGCCGGGGCGAACACCACCCCGAGAATCGGCTCGCCATTCTCGATGAGCGCGACGTTGACGGTGAATTCATCGCGACGGGCCACGAACTCGCGCGTGCCATCCAGCGGATCGACGAGGAAGAAACGCTCGGCGATCGCCGGCACACTTCCCGCGGCCACCGACTCTTCGGCGATGACCGGCACACCCGGTGCGATTGCCGCGAGATCCGCGAGGATGATTTTTTCGGCCGCCTCGTCGGCGGCGGTGACCGGCGACTCATCCGCCTTGCCGCGCACGGAAAAATCCGTGGCGTAGACGGCCATGATGGCGCCTCCGGCACGCTGGGAGGTGTAGATAAGCGATTGCAGCAGGTCACTCATGGTGCCGCCATCTTACGGCTCGCGACCATGGCGGCGCACAACTCGCGCACATCGGGCCGCGCGAAGATTTCGCGCGCACTCAGCGCCACGCGGCGGGTCCAGTTGGAATATTCGCTGCTGGTTCCGGGCACATTCACCGGTTCGAGCATGCCGATCATGTCTTCGATCTGCACGGTGACCAGCGCCGTGGGACTCCTGGCGAGGTACGCGTGCACGGCTCGGCCGAACTCGGGGGAATATTCCGGCACCAGGTTCGACTCTTCGGACCAGAGATGTTCGAGCCGCAGCGCGCGCAGGAGCCGTTCACGTTCCGCCTGGCGCTCCGTACGCGCGCGATCGACGACCGAAGCATCGGCGTAGACGCCGAGCTTTTCCCACAAGTCGATGTCATGACCGCTCCACCAGCCGTGCAAGGTCGGCAGATCGTGCGTCGTGACGACCGCCAGCGCATGCCGGATGTAACCCGCGGGCGCGACGAACTCGCCGTTCTTCTGCTCGAACAGGACGACCTTGTAGTGATAGACGCCGTACTGTGGCAGCGCGCGGCGGATCTCGTCCGGCACCACGCCCAGGTCCTCACCCACGACCAGGCACTGGTTGCGATGGCTCTCGAGCGCCACCACGCCGAGCAGGTCATCGAGCGGATAGTGGACGTAGCCGCCGTCCGCGGACTTGAAACCGCGTGGTACCCACCACTGGCGAAACATCGCCATCACGTGATCGAGGCGCAGCGCGCCGCAATTGCGCATGCTGGCCCGCACCAGCGCCACGAAGGGCGCATACGCGGTTCGGCGCAGCTGGCGCGGATCCTGCGGCGGAATGCCCCACTCCTGTCCGCCCAGTCCAATCGGATCCGGTGGTGCGCCGATTGCGGCGCCGATGCAGTACAGCGATTGGTCGGACCAGGTCTCGGAACCCGACGCGTTCACGCCAACGGCGTAGTCGCCGTAGATGCCGACGTCGAGATTGAGCTCGCGCGCCAGCTGGCGCACCGCGCCTAACTGCTCGGCCGCGATCCACTGCAGGTAGGCATGGAAGTCCACCTCGTCGGCATGTTCCTGGGCAAAGCGCTTTACCGCCTCACCGCCGGGTGCGCGATATTCCTCGGGCCAGTTGTGCCAGCCGGCCCCGGTGCCGTGATGACGGCGCAAATGACCGTCGATCGCGTCGAACAGAGTGTGCAGCCGCATCACTTCGCCGCGCTCACGCTGGAATGCGCGGCAGGCCGCGGCACGCGCCGTGTGGCGCGCAAGATGTTCGGTGCGGAATCGCTCGAAGGCCGCGCGCAGCACGGTCATCTTGAGGCTGGCGACCGCCGGGTAATCGACGTGTGTGGCGGCGCGTACCTGGCCGAGCCGCGCGCGAAAGCCTGGATCCGCCATGATGGCCTGCGCACGACGCGAGCCCTGCACTTCGAGCACCGCGGCAACGTCGATGAACATGATGTTCAACGCGTGCCGGCTGGAGGCCGAGTACGGCGAAAACAGCGTGGGATCCGACGGGAACAGCGCGTGCACGGGGCTGATGCCGATAAAGCCCGCGCCGGCCGCGGATGCCAGGCGCAGCAACTCCGCGAGATCGGAGAAATCCCCGATGCCCCAGTTGTTTTCCGAACGCAGCGCATAGAGCTGCACGGCCACGCCCCAGATTCTGGCGCTGCCCGCGAGCCCCCCTGGCTCGAAACACTTGTCGGGCGTGACGATGAGCGGGCAACTCTCCCTGCCCGCGAATTCGAGGTCCAGCTCGAGCCGGTGATAACCCAGCGGCAGGTCCGCGGGTAACGGCAGGTCACGCAACACGTACCAATTGCCGTCTTCCTGGTGAGAACCGCGCTCGGGCAATTCCCAGGCGCGCACCTCGCCACTACGCGAACCACCACCGCCCTCGAACTGTACGGTCCACTTCAGCAACGCGTTCTTCTCGATCGCCGGTGTGTTGATGCGCGCGGCGCGAGCGCCGTTACGCAACACCACCACATCGCCTGACAAACCCACCGGGTGGGCCGCTTCGGACTCCTGAATCTGTTGCCGAAGTGCCGTGGCATCGTCGAGTCGGCAATGCATGGCGCGCAGGATCGCCGCCTTGGTGGCCAGCGTGAAATGCCTGAGCTCGCCCTTGTAAGAGTAATACGCGTCGCCGATGCCGCGCGCGCGGGCCAGTCGCTCGATGAGAGCCGTCAATTCGTCAGACGACACGCTGCAACGCCAGGGTTTGATACGGGCCCACTTTCACAGGGCCGGTGGGCAACTGAAACCCGGACATCACGCCGACCGGATGCGCAGTATCGAGGACCACATCCCAGTGGCCGCCGGGATTCGCGGGTAAACGGAAGTCGCACTCCGCTTCCGTGGGGTTGAGTAACAACATCAGGTCTGGAGAGGCCGCCGTGCCGCCGAGCCCCACGCCGAGGCAACGCTGGTCCGGGTCGTTCCATTCCTGGTCTGCCATCTCGTGGCCCGCAGGATGCCACCAGCAGATGTCGCGCGAGTGACTGGCCTGCAGCGCGCCTTTCAGGAAAGTATCGCGCCGCAGCTCGGGGCGCGCGCGCCGCAGCGCCGCGAGTGCCCGGACGAACTGCAGCAGTGAATCGTCGGACTTGAGCAGCTCCCAGTTCACCCAGCTGATCTCATTGTCCTGGCAGTACGCGTTGTTGTTGCCGTCCTGCGTGCGATACATCTCATCGCCTGCCAGCAACATCGGCACGCCCTGCGAGAAGAACAGCGTGGTCAGCATGTTGCGGACCTGCCGGCGGCGCAGCGCGATGATATGTGCGTCATCGGTGGGACCTTCGGCGCCGCAGTTCCAGCTGTGATTGTTGGAGTGGCCGTCGCGGTTGTTCTCGAGGTTCGCCTCGTTGTGCTTGTCGTTGTACGACACCGTATCGCGCAGCGTGAATCCGTCATGCGCGGCGACGAAATTGATGCTGGCGGTCGGTTTGCGGCCGTTGCGCCGGAACAGGTCTGAAGAGCCCGCGAAGCGTTCCGCGTATCCGCCCAGCATGCGGCGGCCGCCATGCCAGAAGGCGCGCATAGTGTCGCGATAGCGATCATTCCATTCGCTCCACCCGGCCGGAAAATTTCCGAGCTGATAGCCGCCCAACCCCA
>DASQJS010000071.1:0-3598 GCA_035630995.1 Steroidobacteraceae bacterium
GCGCGCCAGCGACTGGTCGCAACTCGCCACGAGGTATTTGCGCGAACCCCACTCGCCGTACGGGCCTGGCCACATGAGATAGCCGGCCTTCGAGGAGATGATCATCTCGTCGCGATACGGGTGGAAATCCTTGCGCATGAGCGCGCCGAAGGTTTCTTCCGCCGAGCCGGGCGACGGGCCGTAGTTGTTAGCCAGGTCGAAATGCGTGATGCCGAGATCGAACGCACGGCGCGCGATGGTGCGGCCGTTCTGGAACACGTCGACGTCGCCGAAGTTGTGCCACAGACCGAGCGAGATCGCAGGCAGGCGCACGCCGCTGCGTCCCACGCGGTTGTACTTCATCGACTGGTAACGCGCGTCGGACGGCTCATATCCCATGGGACGGTCTCTCTATCTTATGCAGGGGTTTGTCGGCGGGCGCGTAACATCGCGAACCCCGCCAACAAAATCAAGACCGAGCCATCGAGAGCACCACCGCCACCACCACCACCACCCGAAGATGGCGGCGGGTTGGTGGCCACCGGCGGCGGCGGCAGGGTCTCGTTCTTCTTCAGGAGGAACAGACCGTTTTCGATGTCGCTGACCAGCAAGGTGCCGGACGTCAGGAACGGGTAGACGCCCCACGCGCCATCGGTGCCCGCGGCATTGGCCGAGGGCGACAGATACGTGTCGAATGAACCAATCTCGGTGAGCGCGCGCGGATTGGTGACGTCGAAGATCACGAGGCCACGCTTGTAGTGCGATACGTAGTAGCGGTTGCCGATCGTGTACCCGTTGTGATCCGTGGACGTCGTGCCGCCGATGTATGACGTGACCAGGTTCGGCACACGCAGGTCGGCGATTTCCAGCGTGTAGATATGCGTGTTGAGCCCGCGTTGCAATTCGTCGAGCTCGTCATGCACGACGATGGCCATGTTGTCCGCGGTGGGCCATCCCGAATGCACGTAACTCGCGGTGGGATAAGAGGTGGTACTCAGCCGCACCGGCGCCGCTTTTTCCGTGACGTCCCAGAGGTCGACTGAAGTCTCGTTGAAATCCACGAGCACCTGGCAGGGGTTGTGCGCGTTCGCGCACTGCGTGGTGCGGTTGTCGGTGATGAGCATCGACGTGGAGTCGTGCATGTAGCCGGTGCCCGCGGGCGGTGAAGTGACCAGCGTGGGCGACGTCGGATTCGCCAGGTCGTAGATACGGAACGCGCCACCGGCGATGTTCGCACCCGCGATGAATAGATAGGGAGTGGCACCCGGCAACGGCGCATTGGTGGCGTAGTTGATGTTGGAGATGTACAGCGTGTGCGAGGTGCTGAACTGCGTCAGCGTGTTGGCGAGCGTGACGCTGTTCGGCAGATTGGTGAGGTCGAAAATCTGCAGGCCGCCGCCCGGCGCCTCGGTGGTGGCGTACGCATAGGCGCGGTGCCGACCGAGGCTGGCATCGAAGAACTGGTAAGCCTTCACTTCGCGCCACAGCGAAGGATTGCCCGCAATATTGCCCACCAGGACCGGCGCGCCCGGCGTGGTCACGTCATAAAACGCAGTGCCATTGCGATGGCCCAGGATGGCGTACTCGCGGCCGTCGTCCAGATCGACGAGTCCCCAGACTTCGCTCGCGCTCGTGGGCGCGCCGGGAATTTCCTGCAGCTGCACCTGCGCCAGGTAGTCGATGTTGTGGCAGGGAAAGCTTCCGGCCCGCCCGCCGCTGCACGCGGTCGGCACTGCGATCTTCGGCATGATGATGCGCGGCAGTGCATTGCCATTGGCATCCACCACGATGAAACCGTGCGCGATGAAGTTGTTGCGAAACTCGTCGGCCACGCCCGAGATGCGCGTGGGATTGGTTTCGGCGTTCTGGATCGCGAAGTGGTCTTCGGCGGAATAACCACCGCGCACGCCTTCCTTGCCGATCAACAGATTTTCGACATCGATGTTGGACACATCGTAGCTGCCGGCCGCGAGCTTGATCGCGTTGCCCGGTTCCACCTGGGTCAACGCATAGGCCAGCGTGCGGCAAGGATGATGGTTGTCGTCGCAATCGCCAGTGTCAGTACCGCTGCCGGCGACGAAGCGTGTGCCCATCGCGTCCGGGTGGCTATACACAATGGCGGCGGGCAACAGCACTGCAGCCAGCAGTGCCGAAGCCAGGATATTAGGGGATAGTTTGTGAGCTCTCATTGGCCCTCCATGCGTGCCATTCCGGGCGTAGGTTAGTGCCCGCAAGCGCTGATAAGTTCTCGATTTTCAGCGCGAAATCAGCCAGACGCCCGCGCCCAGCAAGGCTACGCCCGCCAGGCGAGTAAGGGTAATCGGATGAACCGGCAGACCCATCCAGCCGAAGTGATCGGCGGCCAATGACATGGCCAATTGGCCCGCCAACGCGAGCCCTAGCAGGCTGGCCGTACCGAGCTGCGATGCCACCACCGTCGAGATGGCGACATAAAACGCGCCCATGAGACCACCGAACCAGGCCCACCACGGCACCGATGCCAGCGTGTCGCGGTCCGGCAAAGGGGCGCGTGTGGCGATGAGCAGCCCGATGAGTGCAGCCGTACCGACGAGAAAACTCACGAGCGCCGCCGTGTTGGCGCTCTGCAGCACCGTGCGCAGCCGCGAGTTCATGCCGATCTGCAATGTGAGCCCGAAGCCGGAGACGATACCGAGCAGATAGGCGAGCGAGCGCATGTACTAACTACCTCGAAGGCGTTTCAGGAGCCGCAACCCGGCCGGGAACTGCGCGACGAACAGGATGATGCGCCAGAACGCGCGTGTGCCGAACGTCGCGCGGTGCTGTGGCACTACGGCGAACACCTCGGCGCGTACGTCGCGATGACGCGCGTCGCCGGTGGCGGCATCGACGGGCAGAACGGGTTCAGGCATGGCAGGCAGGATAACTCGCGCGCGTCAGATTGCGGCGGTTTCCATTTCCCAGGTGGTGAGCGGCGCGCCCCGCCTCACCCAGAATCCCACCCCGCTGGGCTTGAAGTCTTTTTTCAGCCGCTGCGAATACCACGCGGCTTCCCGCAGGAATACGTCCCGGTCGGTACGCGTGCGGTCGCAGTTCTCGCGCCAGTCCCTGGTCGTCAACGCCGAGAGATAGAGGACCCCGCGCGTGAGCCGCCCGAGGTTGGCGATGGCGCGCGCCGCCGTCCGATCGTCGAGGTACTGCAGCACGTCGTAACACACCGTGAGATCGAACGGATCCGCGGACCAGTCCGCCAGCGATCCCTGCGTCCAGCCGAAGCGCTCGCAGAGATATTCGCTGTATTCGAGGCCCGTGTACTCCGCGCGTGGAAATGCGCGCCTGAGGGGCGTGCGCAGCAGCCCAATGCCGCAACCCGCGTCTAACATGCGGCGCACGGGCAGACCGATGTGGTTGGCATACGCCGCGATGAGATTCGCGCGCGCCTTCATCTCTGCGCGCGAGGTCACCGCCGTGCGCGAGTCGAAATAGAAGCGCTTGTAATAGGCCTGGTCGAACTGCGTGCTCATGCGCGGGACCTGGCCAGCTCGCGGCGCACCGAGCGGCGCACGAGCAATCCCCCGGCTAGCCCGACCAGGCCGACCACCACCGCGATGCAGGGACCTAACCAGTTGTCCATGAACAG
>DASQJS010000072.1:0-18432 GCA_035630995.1 Steroidobacteraceae bacterium
CGTTCACGAGGAAACTGACCCCCAGCAACGTCTTGCCGGAACCCGGCCCGCCCGATACGAGCGTGGGTCGTCCCTGGGGAAAACCGCCCTTGGTGATGTCATCGAGTCCCGGAATACCTGTTGGGGCCTTCTGAATTTCAGAACGCTCTAACTTGTGCTTGCTCATTTCAAACCTGGGTCGTTGCGTGGACGGAGTGGACGCAGTCGCGCTCCGATCCGACGCGCCGCGTATTGACGCAGGATATTTATGGCCGGGAAATCGGCGGAGTCTCACAACCCTGTTAGCTGTTGTAGGATTTTTCGGACAGGCGTCGCTCGCCTGTTTCCTGTCGGAAATTTCCGTAGGCGGGGCCTCAGCGGGGTATGGGTGGGGCGGCCCTCTGGAACACCGGCTTGATGGCGAGTCCCGACTGAATGCGCGAGACGCCCGGAATCCTCGTGAGCACGTCGAGCATGAAGCGCTGGTAGCTAGGAAGGTCGGGCACGACGATACGCAGTACGTAGTCGGCTTCGCCGGTCATGAGGTAGCAGCTCATGACCTCGGGTACGTCGGCGATCCGCCGCTCGAACACCTTGAGTGTTTCCTCGACTTGCCGTTCGAGCGACACCCACACGTACATGGTGATGCCGTATCCGAGCTTCTGTTCGTCGAACTGGGCGCTGTAGCCGGTGATGACCCCCTCGCTCTCCAGGCGCCTGATACGCCGCAACGTGGGAGTCAGCGAAAGTCCGATCTGGTCGGCCAGGTCACGCCAGCTGATACGCCCATCTTTGGACAGCACCTGCATGATCTTCGCGTCGACTTTGTCGAGTTTTTGGGCAGACATGCGCTATGCAGCCTTGATTGAGAGGGCAAACATGCTAAAAGACGCCAAAAAATAGTCAAGAATTGGCGTTAACGCGCTCCGGCAGTTACGGTAAATTAGCTGCCGACTCACGTAAGCAACTGTCGCTCATCAGGAATTTCATGTCCCGCAAGCCGCCCGTCTCCGTTTCCTTCGAGTTTTTTCCGCCGGCCGATGAAGCCATGGAGAAGACCCTGTGGGAGTCGATCCGCTATCTCGAACCGCTGCACCCGCGGTTCGTCTCGGTGACCTACGGGGCGGACGGATCCACGCGTGAACGCACGCACAATGTAGTGTCGCGCGTGCAGAAAGAGACCGATCTCACGTGCGTGCCGCACCTCACCTGCATCGGCGCCAGTCGCGGGGAAGTGCTCGACATCGCGCGCAAATACTGGGACCAGGGCGTCCGCCACATCGTCGCGCTGCGCGGCGATGCGCCCGCGGGCACCGTGAAGTACGAACCGCGTGCCGACGGCTTTGCCTATGCCGCGGACCTCGTCGCGGGTCTGAAGACGGTGGGTGACTTCGAGATCTCCGTGGCCGCGTACCCTGAAAAGCACCCGGAAGCGCCGAGCGCCGAATTCGACCTGGATGTGCTCAAGCGCAAGATCGACGCCGGCGCCACCCGCGCCATCACGCAGTTCTTCTACGACACAGATCTTTTCCTGCACTTCCGCGACGCATGCGCCGCGAAAGGCATCGACTCGCCGCTCGTGCCGGGCATCCTGCCCATCACGCGTTTTCCGCAGGTCACGCGTTTCGCCAAGCGTTGCGGAGCTTCGATACCTGAGTGGTTAGAGCACCGATTCGACGGCCTGGAAGAGAACCCCGAGACGCGCAAGCTCATTTCCGCGGCGGTGGCCATCGAGCAGGTGCATACGCTGCAGCGTCACGGCGTAGACCAGTTTCACTTCTATACGTTGAACCGTTCCGAGCTCACGTACGCCATCTGCCATGCGCTCGGCGTTCGCCCGAAGGCGGCGTCGCGTAAGGCGGCCAATGAGTAAGCCGGTTTCGGAAGATCAGGTGAAACGCGCCCAGGCGCTTCGCCAGCTGTTCGCCGAGCGTATCGTCATTCTCGACGGTGCCATGGGCACCATGATCCAGCAGCACAAGCTGGACGAAGCCGCGTTTCGTGGCGAGCGCTTCAAGGACTGGCCGCACGACCTCAAGGGTTGCAACGACCTGCTGGTGCTGACCAAGCCGGAACTGATCGCGGACATTCATGGCCAGTTTCTCGAAGCCGGCGCGGACATCGTCGCCACGAATACCTTCAATGCGACTTCGCTGTCACTCGCTGACTACCACCTCGAAGAGCTGGTGTATGAGCTGAACTTTGAAGCCGTGAAGCTTGCGCGCCGCGTTGCCGATGCAGAATCGAAGAAGTTGGGTCGCACCTGCTACGTGGCGGGTGGCCTGGGGCCGACCAGCAAGACGGCTTCCATTTCACCCGACGTCAATGATCCTGGCTATCGGGCGGTTACCTTCGATCAACTCGTGGCGACCTACAGCGACGCCACCCGCGGTCTCATCGACGGCGGCGCCGATGCCATTCTCATCGAAACCATCTTCGATACGTTGAACGCCAAGGCGGCTATCTACGCGGTACGCGACACGCTCGATGCGGCCGGCCTGGATCTGCCCATCATCATCTCCGGCACGATCACGGATGCATCGGGGCGTACGCTTTCCGGTCAGACGGTGGAAGCCTTCTGGGCGTCGGTGCGCCATGCGCGTCCGATCACCATCAGCCTCAATTGCGCGCTGGGCGTCAAACAGTTGCGGCCGTATGTCGAGGAACTCTCGCGCCTCGCGGACACCCACGTCGGCGTGTATCCCAATGCGGGCTTGCCGAACGCATTCGGTGAGTACGACGAGGCGCCGGAAGACACCGCGAAGGTGTTGGGCGAGCTCGCGCATGCCGGCCACCTGAATTTCGTCGGTGGCTGCTGCGGCACCACGCCCGCACACATCAAGGCGATCGCCGATCGCATGCGCTGCGAACCGGTGCGCAAGAAGAAGGATCATGTGCCGCGCCTGGAGCTCTCGGGGCTCGAGGCGTTCAATCTCACGGACAACATCCGTTTCGTGAACGTGGGCGAGCGTACCAACGTCACGGGCTCGGCCAGGTTCCGCAAGCTCATCGAGGCCAACGATTACCCGGCCGCGCTGTCGATTGCCCGCCAGCAGGTGCAGGACGGCGCGCAGATCATCGACGTGAACATGGACGAGGGCATGCTCGACTCCCAATCTGCCATGGTGAAGTTCCTGAATCTCATCGCCGCCGAGCCCGACATCGCCCGCGTGCCGGTGATGATCGACTCGTCGAAGTGGAGCGTGATCGAAGCGGGCCTCAAGTGCATCCAGGGCAAGGGCGTCGTCAACTCCATCAGCCTGAAAGAGGGCGAAGAGGCCTTTCTTGCGCATGCGCGCAAGGTGCAGGCCTACGGCGCCGCCGTGGTGGTCATGGCCTTCGACGAGCAGGGCCAGGCCGATACCGTCGAGCGCAAAGTGGGCATCTGCGAGCGGTCGTACAAACTACTGACCGAAAAGCTCGACTTCCCGCCCGAGGACATCATCTTCGATCCGAACATTTTCGCGATCGCCACCGGCATCGAAGAGCACAATGGCTACGGCGTGGCGTTCATCGACGCCACGCGCGAGATTCGCAAACGTTGCCCGCATGCGCATATTTCCGGCGGCGTCAGCAACGTGTCGTTCTCGTTCCGGGGTAATGAACCCGTGCGCCAGGCCATGCACTCGGTGTTCCTGTACCACGCCATCCAGGCGGGTATGGATTTCGGCATCGTGAACGCCGGCCAGCTCGCGGTTTACGACGACATTCCGAAAGATCTGCGCGAGCGCGTCGAAGACGTGGTCCTCAACCGCCGCCCGGATGCCTCCGAGCGCCTGCTCGAAATCGCCGTCAACTACAAGGACGGTGGGGCGCGTGAGCGCAAGGAAGATCTTGCGTGGCGGCAATTGCCGATTCGCGAGCGGCTCAGCCACGCGCTGGTGTCGGGCAACGATCAATTCATCATCGAAGACACTGAAGAAGCCCGGCTCGCTGCCGAGCATCCGTTGCATGTCATCGAAGGCGCGCTCATGGATGGCATGAACGTGGTCGGTGACCTGTTCGGCTCCGGCAAGATGTTCCTGCCGCAGGTAGTCAAATCCGCGCGCGTCATGAAGAAGGCCGTGGCGCATCTGATCCCGTTCATCGAGGCGCTCGCCGACGGCGTGCAGAAGACCAACGGTACCGTGGTGCTGGCGACCGTCAAAGGCGACGTGCACGACATCGGCAAGAACATCGTCGGCGTCGTGCTCCAGTGCAACAACTTCGCCATCGTCGACCTGGGCGTCATGGTGCCCGCGGACAAGATCCTCGATACCGCGCAGAAGTTGGGCGCCGACATGATCGGGCTCTCGGGCCTCATCACGCCGTCACTCGAGGAAATGAGCTACATCGCCGGCGAGATGCAGCGCCGCGGTTTCACGGTCCCGCTGCTCATCGGTGGCGCCACCACCTCGCCGGCGCACACCGCGGTCAAGATCGATCCGAACTATGAAGGTCCCGTGGTCTACGTGAAAGACGCGTCGCGCGCCGTGGGTGTGTGCCGTCAGCTCGTGACCCCGGAAATGAAGCCGGCGTACGTGGCCGAAGTGAAAGCCGACAACGTTCGCCGTCGCGAGCAGCATGCGGGCAAGAAGCAGAAGGGCGCGCAGCTCACGCTCGGGCAGGCCCGCAACAACCGGCCGAAGATCGACTGGGCCAGGTACACCCCGCCCGTGCCGCGTTTCCTCGGTGCGAAGGTCTTCAACGACGTCCCGCTGGCGGCGCTCACGCCGTACATCGACTGGATGCCGTTTTTCAATGCCTGGGAGTACGGTGGCAAGTTCCCGGACGTGCTCCAGGACCCGGTGCGCGGCGAATCGGCGCGCTCCTTATATAAGGACGCCCAGGAGATGCTGGCCACCATCCTGCGCGAGCACTGGCTCACGGCGCGCGCGGTGGTCGGGTTCTTCCCGTGCAACGCCGTCGACGAAGAAATCGAGGTGTACAGCGACACCACGCGCTCGCGCGTGCTGCATCGCCTGCATCACCTGCGTCAGCAGAAGGCCAAGCCGGCCGGACAGCCGCATTACGCGTTGTCAGATTTCATCGCCCCGAAAGATTCGGGGAAGGTGGACTACATCGGCGCCTTTGCCGTAACCGCGGGCATCGGTATCGAGCCGCATCTCGAACGCTTCAAGGCGGCGCACGATGATTACAACGACATCCTGCTGAAGTCGCTGGCGGATCGGCTGGCGGAAGCTTCCGCCGAAGCGCTGCACCTGCGTGTGCGCCGCGAGTTGTGGGGCTACGCTCCCGAGGAGCGGCTCACCAACGATCAGCTCATCCAGGAAGCCTACCGCGGCATTCGTCCGGCGCCGGGATATCCCGCCTGCCCGGACCACACCGAGAAAGGCACGTTGTGGCAGATGCTCGATGTCGAGCGCGCCATCGATCTGCGCATCACCGAGAGTTTCGCCATGTATCCGACGGCCGCAGTCAGCGGCTGGTACTTCGCGCATCCGGATGCCAGGTACTTCGCGGTCGGGCCCATCGACCTCGACCAGATGCAGAACTACGCCACGCGCAAGGGCTGGACTGCGCCCGAAGCCCGCAAGTGGCTCATCAGCAATCTGGAGAATCGCATCTCAGCCGATCCGCACGACGAAGCGGCCTAGGTGGGTGCCGGGTGAGGAAAGTGGGGAGACAATCCCCACTATCCCCACCCGGCACCAATTGCGATGATCGTGCGCGATGACCAACCCCGAGGGAGACAACGCGGCGGATCAACGGCTGACCTTCGGCCGTTTCGTACTCGATCTGCGGCGTGGCGTACTGCTGCTCGATGGCCGCGAGGTCGTGTTGCGGCCGAAAACGTTCGCGGTGCTGAGTCACCTGGTCCAGCATCCGGACCGGCTGGTTTCCAAGGAAGAATTGCTCGCGGCAGTCTGGCCGAACCTCGTGGTCACCGACGACACGCTGGTGCAGAGCATCGGCGAGTTGCGCCGCGCCCTCGGAGAAACCGGTGCGCGCCTCATCGTCACGGTGCCGCGCCGCGGCTATCGCTTCGAGGTTTCGGAAGCGCCGCCTGACCGGCGAAAAGCCCGCGCCTGGCATCCACTGCGATTCCGCTGGAACTACGGCATCCTCGCGCCGCTCGCGGTCGCCCTCACGGTGCTGGTGATGTGGCTCGCCGGATTCTGGAGCGATGCACCTCCCGCGGCCGCAGAAGCCAAGCCCGCGATCGCGGTGCTGCCGTTCCAGCACCACGGCGAAGATCCCGCGCGTGAATACCTCGCCGACGGACTCACGCAGGATCTCATCAATTCCCTGGGGAGATTCCCGGCGCTCACGGTGATGTCATGGAACGCAGTCGCCGGCTACAAGGGCGAGGCCGTGCGGCCCGGCGAGATCGCGCGCTCGCTCGAGGTGCGGTACCAGGTCGAGGGCAGCGTGAGCTACGCCGGGGACCAGGTACGGGTCAGTGCGCAGATGGTCGACACGCAGGGCCGCGTGTTGTGGTCCGAGCGTTTCGAAGACACGCCCGCCGACGTGTTCGCGCTGCAGGATCGCATCACGCGCGAGATCGCTGGCGCGCTGGCGATTCGCGTCACCGAATTCGAGCAACGACGCATCGCGACGAAGCCCACCGAAAGCTTTGACGCATACGACTATCTATTGCGCGCGCGGCCGGCACTGCAACGCCCGTCGCGCGCCGGTATCGTCGAGGCGCGGGAGTTGTTGAGGCGCGCCATCGCGCTCGACCCGAAATATGCCGCTGCGCATTCGGCACTCGGCGAAACCTTTCACGTGGCGATTTCGATGGGATGGGCGGAGTCTCCCGACGAATACTGGAAACGCGTCGAAACACATGCCGGCGAGGCCCTGAAGTTCGATTCGTCGGATGTGCGCGCGCGCATCCTGATGGCGCGCAGGTACCTGGCGTACAACCGTCATCTGGAAGCGCAGTCGCAGATCGATCGCGCCATCGGCATCAATCCGAATGACCCGGACGCGCTCGCTGGTCGCGGAAACGTCCTGATGTGGCTCGGCAAGACCGACGCCGCCATCGAATCGCTCGAGCTCGCGCTGCGCATCGACCCCGAGCTCAACGACTTCGACCGTTTCGCGCTGACGCTGGCGTACTACCTCAAGCAGCGATACAACGAAGCCATCGAGCAGGCCGAACTCAACCTTCGCAGGAATCCAGGTGCAAGGTTCAATGAAGCCGTGCTGGCTGCAGCCTATGCGCAGGTCGGCCGCGGCGCCGACGCGGCGCGCGTCAGCGAAAATGTCCGGCAGACCGACCCGATGTTCGACCCGGCGACCTACGGCAACAAATTCCTGAATCCGAAAGACCTGGCGGCACTGCGCGATGGCCTGCGCAAGGCGGACCTGCTGGTCGAAGCGCGCTAGCCGCGCGCTCAATGTTTATTCGGCAGTAGCCCGCGGTTGCGATTCGCCCGTTCGAGCATGGCCTTGTAATCCTTGCGAAAGAGCTCCGGGCCGATGGACTTGCCGAACAGGTAGAGCTTGTCGTCGATGATCAGCCAGTATTCGGGGCTCGCCTCGTGCACTTCCCCGCGCGCCAGCGACACGGCGCAGAAGGTTTCAAACTGCGGCGCGTAGCGCACCGGATCGGCCTTGAACAGGTCGCGATGCCGCGCGTTGGCGAATCGCCAGCGATGTTCGTCCCAGTCGTACTCGAACTGTGCAACGCCCGGTGTCGCGCGCTGCAACGTGAAATAGGCCACCGGGTCGTAGCCCTGGATGGCGACGGCTGCCGGTTCGGCAGCCATTCCGGCCGATGAGATCAGGGCGAAGGCAATTGCCAGCGTGGCGGTTCGTCGCGTGAGGAGCATGGCGCCTTTATAACGCAGGCCGTGGCCAGCAGGCAGACGGATTCAGTGAAGTTTCGCCAGAGTTTCCGGGTTCTTTCGTTACTGCCGCCCGCTGGCTGGCCATTCTCGCGTCTCGAAAACCAACCTGCTCATTCGGAGGGTCGAACCATGATGCGAATCAAAAGTTTCTGCGGGCTCGTGTTGCTCGCACTATTCGGTGGAGTTGCCCCGGCGTACGCGGACGCGGTGGTGGACTGGAACGAAATTACGGTGCAGGCCGCGACCGCGGGGCGCCCCGGTCCCATCGCGATAGTCGATATCGCGCTCGTGCAGGTTGCGGTGCACGGTGCCGTGCAAGCCATCGATCGGCAATTCGAGCCGTATCACGCCGAGATCGGCACGAGGCGAGGCGACAGGGCCCAAGGGCGCCGCTCCGCTGCCGTCGCCGCGGCGGCACACGATGTGCTCGTCGGGATGTACCCCGCCCAGGCGACCACTCTCGACACGACGTATTTCAACTACCTGGCTGACAAGGGTCTCGGTGGCGATCCCGGCATCCTCATCGGGCAGCAGGTGGCCGCGCGAATTCTGCCGTTGCGCCGCGCGAACCCGAATCCTCTGCCGCCGCCTTTCGTCGGGGGGACCGGCGTCGGCACCTGGCGCCCGACGCCGTCGTTCCTGGGAAACCCGCCTTCCCCGGCACCGTTCTCACCGATGGCGACACCGTGGATGGGCGACTTCGATCCATTCACGCTCACCAGCCCGACGCGTTTCCGTGCCCCGCCACCACCGGCATTGAGCAGCGACCGCTACACGCGGGATTACAACGAGGTCAAGGAGTTCGGCTCTCTCGTCAGCAAGAAGCGCACGCCCGAACAAACGGATCTCGCGTATTTCTACGTCGAGACCGCGCCCGTGTTGTGGAACCGTGCGCTGCGAGGAATCGCCGCGCGATACTTGCGCAAGAGCGGCGACACAGCCCGGCTTTTCGCGCTGGCAAATCTGGCGACCGCCGATGCGCTCATCACCTGCTGGGACAGCAAGAGGTTCTACGCCTACTGGCGACCCATCACGGCCATCCAGGAAGGCGACGCTGACGGCAATCCGGCGACCGTCGGCGACCCGGCGTGGCAACCATTGATCAACAATCCTAACTACCCCGACTACACCTCGGGCGCGAACAGCGTGACAGGCGCCATGACGCGCACGCTCGAGTTGTTCTTCGGCACGGACAAGATGTTCTTCGAGGTCGAGAGCGCCGCGCCACAGGCTGTGCAAAAGATCCGCAGGTACAACCGGTTCTCGGACGCCGCGCGGGACGTCGTCGAGGCGCGTATCCTGCTCGGGATTCACTTCCGCTTCGCGGATCTCGAGGCGCGTACCCAGGGCAGAAGCGTGGCAGACTGGACTTTCAACCACTTCCTGCTTCCGCTCGGAGGCCGTGACCAGCACGGACACGATCAATGGTAATTGTCAGCAGTTATCGGGCCGCCGCCCTCGCGTTGCTGTTCACGCTGGCCGCCACGGCGCGGGCCGACGTCATCATGGACTGGAACGCCCGGGCGGACGCCGTCGCCGCCGAAAAGCGGCTGCCCCCACCTTTGCAGGGACGTGCGCTGGCGCTGATGCACGTGTCGATGTTCGAAGCCATCAACGCCATCGAACGCCGCTACAAGCCGTACCGGCTCGATCTCATCGCCGACCGGAATACTTCGCGCGAAGTGGCCGCGGCGAGCGCCGCCCATGCCGTGTTGACGGCGTTGTATGCCGATCAACGCCCGGCGCTCGATGCACAGTTGGCCGCGGATCTCGCCGCGGTGGCCGAGGGGCCGGCGAAGGAGCGCGGCATCATCCTCGGACGCAAGGCGGCGGAGGAGCTGCTCGAGCTTCACGCCGAGGATGGCGCGGGCGCTGACGACTACCGTCCATTCACCCAGGCCGGTGTGTATGTGCCGACCCAGCCGGTGGCCGGTTATCACGTGCGCACCTTCAAGCCATGGGTCATGGCGAGCGCGGCGCAGTTTCGCGCCGCGCCGCCGCCGGCCCTGACCTCGGAAACCTGGACGCGTGACGTCAATGAGATCCGGGAAGTGGGTGCGCTCAATAGTTCGGTGCGCAGCCCGGAGCAGACGACGGTGGGAAAATTCTGGTTCCTCACCGGTGCGCGAACCTACAACCCCATCGTGCGGCAGGTGGTGTTGGCTAAGCAGATGAACCTGCTCGACTGCGCGAGGATCTATGCACTCACCTCGATGGCGGCGGCGGACTCTTTCATCGCCGTCTTCGAAGCCAAGTACCACTACAACTTCTGGCGGCCAGTCACCGCGATTCGAAACGCCGACCTGTCACAGAACCCGGCGACGCCGCGCGACGCCAGCTGGCAGCCGCTCGGCGAGACCCCGATGCATCCCGAGTATCCGTGCGCACACTGCATCAGCGCGTCGGCCGTGGCCGCCACGTTGCGCGCAGTGGTGGGCGATGAAGTGGGCGAGGTCACGGTCACCAGCAACACCGCGCCGGGCGTGACGCGCCGCTGGACGCGGCTTTCCGACTACGCCGATGAAGTCTCCAGCGCGCGCATATGGGCCGGATTTCACTACCGGTTTTCGACCGAGGCGGGCAAGGATATGGGACGGAAAATCGGTGAGCTCACCGTGGCGACACAGCTTCGACCGCGCAAGTAGTGTTTCCTGGCCGGCGGCGGTTGTTATGCTCGCCGCCCATGAACAACAAGCTCGCGATCGCAGTTCTCGTTCTGTTCCCACTCGGCGCGTTCGCGGCTGAAAAGCCGGGCGACTGGCGGCCGCTGCTCGATGCGAAGTTTTCGCAGTTCGACGTGTACCTGAGTTATCGCGGCGACCAGATCATGAGCGTGATCCAGGGCAAGGCGCCGGCGGATCTGAAGCCTGTCGGCCTGAACCCGCCGGGGCAGAACGTGTTCACGATGATCGAGCAGGGTGGCAAGCCGGTGTTGCGCATCAGCGGTGAGATCTACGGCTGTGCGACCACGCGCGAGGAATTCTCGAACTACCACTTCCGCGCCAGCTTCAAGTGGGGTGAGAAGAAGTGGGAGCCGCGCCTGACCGAGCTCAAGGATTCGGGAATCCTGTATCACAGCCGCGGAGACTTCGGCGTCGACTACTGGAAGTCCTGGGCGCTGTCGCAGGAGTTCCAGGTTATCGAGCATGGCATCGGCGAGTACTGGCGGCAGGCTACCTCAGCTTTCGATATTCGCGCTGATGCGAAGGCGCCCGGCGCCGAAGCACCGAAGTGGAATCCCAAAGCCCCGTGGATGGCCTTTGCCGGGTCTAACAACCACGCGCTCGCGGGCTCGAATGAAGATCGCCCGGGCGAATGGAACACGCTGGAGCTCGTGTGCTTTGCGGATCGTTGTGTGCACGTCGTCAACGGAAAGGTGGTGATGGCGCTGCGAAATTCGCGCTACCACGATGGCGGCAAGGACATACCGATGACGGGCGGCAAGCTGCAGATCCAGAGCGAGGCGGCGGAAGTTTTCTACCGCGACCTCGAAATCCGGACGATTCCGGCGATGCCGAAGGAATACGAACAATATTTCAGGGACTGATATCGTTCTTGAACAGCATTCCGCCTTTCACGACCACTGCGACGTCTTGCAGTGCCGAGATGTCCCGCAGCGGATCACCTTTCACCGCGATGACATCGCCGAACTTGTCCGGCTCGATCGTACCGACGCGCGCACTCCAGGCCATGTATTGCGCGGCCACGCGCGTGGCGGACTGAATCGCCTGCATGGGCGTCATGCCGCGCGCCACCATGATCGGAAACTGTCGTGCATTGAGTCCATGCGGGAACACGCCGGAGTCGGTCGCGAAAACGATAGGCACTCCGGCTTTGACTGCCTTGGTGAAGGCGAGGCGCTGGATTTCGGTGGTCTCGGTGTTCTTGCGCAGGAACTCCTCGGGCCAGCCGGCCTTTCGTCCCTCGGTATCGATGTAGTCGCCGTTGTACACGTCCATGGCGAGCGCGACGTGGCCTTGCTCGAGTGCGGCGGCGATGCATGCGTCATCCAGGTACGAGGCATGCTCGATGGTGTCGGCGCCCGCGGCAATGGCCATGCGTATGGACTCCGCGCCATGCGCGTGCGCGGCCACCTTCTTGCCGACGGCGTGCGCGATGTCGACCACGGCCTGGATTTCGTCCTGCGTCATCTCCGGTGCGCCGGGGACACCGCCAAACGCCAGCACCGCGCCCGAGGCAATCACCTTGAGCAGATCGGCGCCGTTGTCGATCAGGAACTCGGCCCGCTCGCGAAATTGATCCGGCCCGCGCGCGACGCCCGCGTGAAAACGTTCGCTGCCCGGGGGTTCCTTGAAATCCGGGATGTACAGATCGCCGCCGCCCTGCGGAATGGTGAGGTACGGGCCGCTGACCTGCATGCGTGGTCCAGCCGCTTTACCGGCGTTGACCGCGTCGCGCAGCGCCGTATCAGTGCCGAGCGCATAGGTGCCGACATTCCGGACGCTGGTGAAGCCGGCTAACAAGGTCGCGCTGGCATTTTCCTTCGACAGGCGCAGCGTCTCTTCGGCGGGCCGCGAGAAATAGACGGTGAGATCCGCCGTGTCCTCGGGCCGGTCGGTGAGATGCGTGTGCATGTCGATGAGGCCGGGCAGGCAGGTGTAGCCGGACAGGTCGAGCACCGGGACGTGCGTGGACGCGGCATCGCTGCGGCTTGCGCCTTCCTTGAGGCTCTTGATCTTCCCGTCGCGTATCAGCACGAGAACGTCGCGTTTCGCGGTGTCGGAGTTGCCGTCGATGAGCTTCCCGCAGCGGAGCGCGATGGTCCCGCTGTCGGGCGTGTACGGCACCTGGCGTATGTCGAGGCGATCGGTCTTGTTGGGCGTGTAGGCGCAGGCGCCGAGGGTGGTCAGTGCGAGCAGGAGCGCGATCGAACGGGTGATCATGCGAGCGGGATGAATTCCTGGTTGTCGAAGTCGGGGAGTTTCATGCGGCCCGCGCGCCAATCGGCCTTGGCCTGTTCGATGCGCTCCTTCGAAGATGAAACGAAATTCCAGTCGATGAATCGTTCGCCGACAGGTTCGCCGCCGAGCGCCATGATCGTGGACCGGGCGGATGCGGTGACGGTGGTGTCTTCACCTTTGTCGAACACCAGCATCTTGCCGGCGCCAAGGACCTGGCCCCGCACCTCCACTTCGCCGGCGGCAATGTACAGGGCGCGCTCGGAGTAATCCTCGGGCAGGGCGGCGCGCGCACCGCTGGCGATTTCCCAGTGAGCGTAGAACAGCGGCGAATGGGTCTTCACACCAGCCCGGAGCCCGAATGCTTCGCCCGCTAACAAACGCGTGCGCAGCCCGCCGTCTTCGTGCAGCGGCAATGCGGCGGCGTCGTGATGTGCGAAGGACGGGTCGGTTTCCTCGTGCTCCCTGGGTAGCGCCACCCAGGCCTGAATGCCATGCAGCGCGCCACCCTCGGCACGCGCCTTCTCGAAACGTTCGGAATGCGTGATGCCGCGGCCGGCAATCATCCAGTTCACTTCTTCGGGCTGGATAGCCTGGACAACGCCCACGCTGTCGCGATGCATGATTTCGCCCGCAAACAGATAGGTGACGGTGGCGAGGCCGATGTGCGGATGCGGCCGGACATCGACGGTCTTCGGAAACCCGGGAGAGAAGTGCTTGGGGCCGATGTGATCGAAGAAGATGAAAGGCCCGACCATGTGCCGGCGTGTGAACGGCAGTACCCGTCCGACTTCGAACCCGCCGAGATCCCGCCGCCGCTGGTCGATGACATCCATGCCATGTGGTTTACCAGACCGGCGGGCGCAGGAGCAAGAACGGTGTCAGGCACCGTTTCCTAGGAAACGGTGCCTGACACCAATTTACAAGGACTTCAGGTATTCGGCGAGGTCCTTCTTTTCGCCGGCCGAAAGGCCTAAAGAGAAATGTGAGTCGTAGTGATCGATGACGGCGGCCAGGGTCGGGAAGCGCCCGTCGTGATAGAAGCCGCCGGTCATGTGCGTCCACAGCCCGCGAAGCGGAGCGGTGCGGTAATGACCATCCGGAGAGCGGCTCGACTGGAAGTCATCGATGCCAATCTCCGCGCCGGTATGCATGTTCCAGCCGGGTTCGGTGAACAGCGGCGGTACGTGACACGCCGCGCAATTGGCCTTGTCCATGAATATCGCCGCGCCGCGCTTTGCCGCACGCCAGTCATAGCTGCCGCGAGGCGCGGCTGGCGCCGGAATTGCGAGCTGGTACAGCTGCAACGCCGGCAGCTGCGGCGTGATCAGGTCTTCCTCCGCGCGCACGTGGCCAAACTTCTCGCGCGCCGCGATCGGAAAACGCGTGGCGTCATCGAGGCGCGGATCGATGAACGTTCCCTTGCCGTGCATCTCGAGGTTGGCCACGAACGCGTTCCAGTGCGACACGCCACCCCAGCCAGTCCAGGTGTGCAGGTTGACACCCGCGAGCCCGAACGCCGGTGGGATCAGGACAGACCCCGACTTGCCATCGGGGCGAAACGCCTTGCCGTCGATGAACAGCGATGCGTCGAAGCGCCCCGGCCCCCAGGAGTTCAAGACCTTTTTTACCGTGGCGACATCAGTGCCGAGCAACGTGGCGACCGGCTCGAGGCGCGGCGCGAGTGCAACGATTGCGCCGATGTTGAGGTCGCGGTTGGCCCAGCCGTCGCGCCGATAACCGATACCGCTCGTCAGGGAATCGTCGACGGTTGAATGACACAGCGCGCATTGGATTCCCATCGAGGTGATGCGGCCGCGTTCGTCGAAGATGCCGGTGACGCCGACCACGGCATCGAGTTTCAACAGCGCGAGCGTGACAGCGGGATTCTCCAGGTCGACCTTGCCGCGCGCGATGTCTCGCTGCAGCGAGCGAGGCAGGGCGGCGAGGTCAACTTTGAGTCCCGCCGCGAGCGCGGCGGCAGGCGACACACCGGCGCCGACACCCCCATTGGCAGCGCCGGCAATGGCGAGGTGTAGTCCAAGTCCGTCACCCCAGAAAGCTTCGTCGCCAAAGGTGGAATAGCGAAACGTCTCGCGACCCTCGCGTACCTGGTCGAGTACGTGCCGTTCCACGCCAAAAGATTGTGGACGGTCCGTCGCGCTCGCCGAGGTTGCGATCAGCGCTGCCGCCAGCAGAACCATGCGGTGCTTCATTTCAGTTCCCCTGTCGGAAATTTTTTCTCCCAGCCACAGGTAAATGCACGCGCGGTTGCAAATGTTCCGCGCCGGTTATAATTTACCGATGGGTTAAATAACAAGGTGGCTCGTGGACGATCAACTCAGCACCACGTTCGCGGCGCTCGCCGATCCCACGCGCCGCGCCATCCTGTCGCGCCTCACGACGGGAGATGCGTCCGTCACGGAACTGGCAGAGCCCTTCGACATGAGCCTTCCGGCTGTCACCAAACATCTCAAGGTCCTACAGCGGGCGGGCCTCATCAGCCAGGGCCGTGAGGCACAGTGGCGCCCATGCAGGCTCCAGGCGAAACCGATGCGTGAAGCGGTGGAGTGGATGGAGCCTTATCGGAGCCACTGGGAGCAGCGCATCGACCGGCTCGACGACATTCTGAGAGAAACGACCCACAAGGGAGCACGCCGTCCCCGCAAGAGGAAATGACATGAGCTCGCATGCAAGGTCCATCAAACACGGGTCGTTCACCATCGAGCGGCATTTGAACTATGAGCCGTCGGCCCTGTTTCGCGCGTGGACGGATCCAAAGGCCAAGGCGCGCTGGTTCAATGGCCCCGCGGACAAATGGACCGAGCTGGTGCGCGAGATGGATGTCCGGGTCGGAGGCCGCGAGCGGGTCATCGGCAAGTTCGCGGACGGCTCCGAGTCGCGATTCGAAGCCGTGTATTTCGACGTAGTGCCCGATCGGCGCCTCGTCTACACCTACGACATGTATTTCCAGGACAAGAAGATTTCGGTGTCCCTCGCCAGCGTGGAGTTCGTGGCGAAAGGAAAGGAAAGCAGGCACGAGACGAAACTCGTCGTGACCGAGCAGCACGCATTTCTGGATGGCTACGAAGACGCCGGCAACCGCGAACGCGGCACGCTCGGGCTCCTGGCCAACCTGGAAATGGCGCTCGGCGGCGGGGACCCGCGCGTGCCGCGCAAGACCTAACGCGGATCGGGGTACAGCGAGCTCACGTAAGCCACCATGTCGATCATCTCGTTGAGCGTGAGCTTGTCGACCACGGGCTTCATCTGGTCAGCGGCTTCGCCAGTGCGCGTGCCGTTGCGGAAGGCGAGAAGCTGCCGGAGCAGGTAGGTAGGCTGCCGGCCGGCGATCGGCGGAATCTTGTCGGTGCCCATGAGTTTGGGGCCGTGGCACGTGGCGCACACCACCGTCTTTTCGATGTCCACATTCGTGGCCTGTCGAGTCGTCGCTTCACGGGACGTTTCCTGGGCATTCGGACTCGAGCCATCGGGGCCCTTGCCCGTGGTGGCCAGTCGCTTGCCGCGATTGATGCTGCCGGGAGGCACATACGCCATGTATTCCAGCCGATCGTCACGCCGCTCGTGCCGGGAGAGTTCGTTGGTCACCTCGAGCAGGCGGCCCTCGAGATCTTCGGTGCCGCCCACTTCCTCATAGATCCACGCTGCGCGCTCGGCCCGCGGTATGCGCAGGCTCTCGATGACGTACACGCGCCGACGCAGTTTCTGTTGCGCGAAATATTTCGCGCTTTCGTCGATTTCCTCGTCGGTCATGGCCCTGGCGATCTTGAGCATGTTCCAGGTCGGCAGGTATTGCTCGGGCCCCGCGGGCTTGCGCGCGCCACCGCGCAGGTCATGCAGCTGCTCCTTGAAATATGCTTCCGGCAGGCCGGCCAGCGCGGAATTTTCCGGCCGGCCCTGCCCGGTGGGCGTGTGGCAATACGCGCAGGCCATCACGTTGGGTTTGCGGCCTTTGGCCACGACGTCGGGCGCCGGTGAATGATCGGGCCGCCAGTCGGGCGGGTTGAACGGGTCGTTGATGCGCGCCTGCGTGAACTTCAGCTTGCTGTCGGGAATTTCGAGTTGCTCGACGTCATCGAGCTTCACCGGTTTCGGGTTCTTTTCGAGAGACTTCGGGTCGATGGGAAACAGCCACTCCGGCCATGGGATGGGGCTTCCGGGAACCATCGGAGCAACAGCTGGAGGAACCGGTGCCGGGGGATCCGCGGCGATGGCGGCGTTCATGAATATTGCCGCGCAGAGAATGCTGATGCCTTTCAATTCGTAGCCCTCGCGAGATGTGCGCATAGTGCCACGGGCTGCATACTCCCGCCCATGCCGCGTATTTCCCGCCGGGCCTTGCCGGCTGCCACCGTCGAGCTGGCGCGTTACCTGATCGGCAAGCGCCTGGTGCACGTGACTGTCGCCGGCCGGATCGCCGGCCGCATAGTGGAAACCGAAGCTTACCCGCCGGGCGATCCCACCGGCTACGCCCGCCCCGGACTAACTACCTCGAACGCACCGCTGTTCGGCGAGCGAGGCACGGCCTACGTGCGCATGGTGTATGGCACCTGCCTGACATTGAACCTGGCGGCCGAAGCCGCCGGAGTGGGCGCCGCGGTGCTTATCCGCGCCCTCGAACCGACGGAGGGCATCGAGCTCATGCTCGGAAACCGGCCGGATTCCCGCCTCGTGGACCTGGCGCGCGGACCGGGACGAGTGTGCGCGGCACTCGGCTTGAGCCGCGAGTGGTCGGGCGCCGATCTCACCGCCCATCCTTTGTTGTGGCTCGAACCCATGCCGCGCCAGCCGGCCGCGATCCAGGTGACGACCCGCATCGGATTGTCGCGCGATCAGCACCGCCGGCTGCGCTTCGTCGAGCGCGGCAACCCTTTCGTGAGCGTTCCGCCATAATGCGTGCCATGCGAATCGCGTTTGGTTTGACGATGCTGCTGGCGAGCGTGGCCGCGCATGGCGACGATCGCGCATCGCCCACCGAGGCCGCGTTTCGCGTTGCTCTCGGTGTCGCGGAGAACGTTAACCTTTTCTATCGCAATCTCGATTGCAGCGAGATGACCTTCGAAGCGTTCACCGAAGCCATGCATGCTGAAGGCGTGAAATCGGAGGTGGAGCGCGCGATCGATGGCAGTTCGGTCACCCTCACGGTCCGGCGCCCCGGCGGCAATTCATGCCCGTCGCCTTACGCGCCGGTAACCGAAATGCCGCCGTTCGAAATGCGCGACCTCGCCGGCAAGCGTGTGACGTCGGCCGCCCTGAAGGGCAAGCCCACCCTCATCAATTTTTATTTCGCGCAATGCGTGCCGTGCATCCTCGAGGTGGGGCCGATCAACGGCTACGCGGCCCAGCACCCCGAGATGAATTTTCTCGCGGTGACTTTCGATGAGGCGCCGGTGGCGCGTGCATTCGTCGACCGTTACCAATTCCGTTGGCGCGTCGCGCCCGATGCGCGGGATTTCATCGACCGCATGAAAGTGAAGCAATACCCGATGATGGCGCTGTTCGATTCCAGCGGCCGCCTGCTGGGCACGCGGCGGGGCGGGGTACGCGACGAACTCGAAGCAGCCACTGTCGCCCCGCAACTGGCCCGCTGGGTCGACGGCCTGCTGCGTGTCAACCGAAAGGAGACGAGTGCGTTGAGCGGGAAATAAGCCCATGTCTGAGACGCAAAAACCTTCCGCCGCGGCGATTGCCGCCAACCGCTTCGGGCTCGGTGC
>DASQJS010000073.1:0-8943 GCA_035630995.1 Steroidobacteraceae bacterium
ACCACGATCACCGCATCGCCATGTCTTTCGGCGTGCTGGGATCGCGCCTTCCGGGCCTGCGGATTCTCGATCCGGGCTGCGTGGCGAAGACTTACCCGAACTATTGGCAGGACTGGCAGCGCGCCCGAAGTGCCAGCAGAAAAGGGGACAGATCTATTTAATTGGCGATTCCGCGAGGGCCAGCGCTAGATGTCGGGTCGACGACATCGCCAATTAAATAGATCTGTCCCCTTTTCTGCTAATTTCCTCCCATGCGCCTGCGTGGCATCGGTCCCGAAGTTCTCCTGCTGTGCTTCCTCATCATCGGGGCGGCCGCGTTTGCGCTCGGACGCCGTTCGGCGCGCGGCCGGCGGCTGCGCCGCGACGTCGATTATTTCGCCGGCCTCGATCACCTGGTGAATGACCGCTTCGATCGCGCGACAGAGGTGTTCACGCGGCTCGCGACGAAGTCGCACGAGGCGGACATCCAGTTCGCGCTCGGCAGTCTGATGCGCAAGCGCGGCGAGGTCGATCGAGCCATTGCCATCCATAGCGAGCTCGCCAACAACACCGAGCCACTGATTCGCGAACAGGCCACCTTCGCGCTGGGCCTCGATTACCTGAGCGCGGGCCTCATGGATCGCGCCGAGGAAAAACTGCGCAGCCTGATGGGATCCGAGCGCTACCGGCCCGCCGTGCTCGAGCGGCTGGCCTGGGTTTACGAGCAGCAACGCGAGTGGCGTGCGGCGCTCGACCTGTGGCGCGAGCTGCCGCCCGAAAAGCAGCAGGAACTGGCGAACGTGGCCGCGCATTACTGCTGCGAGCTCGGCGAAGTGGCACTGGCCGCGGGAAATCTTGCCGAAGCGCGCGCGCAAGTGGCAGCCGCACGCGTCCATGCCCCGGACTCGGCCCGCGCGGCGCTGCTGGCGGCGCGCACCGCGGCGGCCGCGGGTGAGGCCGGCAAGGCGCTCGAGATCTTCACGGCCGTGCTCGGCGATTCGCGCACCATCCGCATCGCGTTCGAGCCGGAAGCCCGGCAGGTTCTCAAGTCACAGGCCGATGCGCTCAGCGCAGCGCTGCGCGCCAACCCGCCGCGCGACGAAGCGGACCCGCCGGAGCCGCCGCGTTTCCGTTGCGAGGAGTGTGGCGTGGCGAGCGGCACCTGGCATTGGCGCTGCCCGAGCTGTCGCAACTGGGACTCCCTGCGCACTACGCAAAATCGCGGCATTTGACCAAATTGGCGGCTGCCGGCGACGACCGCAACGTTGTTAGTCTCCTTCGTACCCGGCAGGTCCGGGCACACGGCAAGGAGGCCAAATGTCTTTCAACTTCAAACAATTCTTTCCCACGCTTGCTGCCACGCTGTTGCTCACGCAGTTCGTGCAGGCTGAGCCCGTCAACATCAACACCGCCGATGCCACGGCGCTCGCCAAGGCGCTGAACGGCGTCGGGCCCGCCAAGGCAAAGGCCATCGTGAGCTACCGCGAGAAAAATGGTCCTTTCAAGACCGTCGATCAGCTCGCCATGGTCGAGGGCATCACGCAGAAGCTCATCGACAAGAATCGCGCCGACCTCAGGCTTTCGGCGGACAAGGCCGCGGGTCCGCAGCCCGCCGGGCAGCCAGCGGTCAAGCCGGCAAAGCCCGCGTCGTAACGCGCGGACCGGCGCCCGTGGCCGCGAGAGTAGTGAAGTAGCGCAGACTCTCGCGTGCCCGGGTCGGTTGCCTGCAGAGCGGAAAATCGCGGCGTGGTATGGTTTCGGCCCCTAACTGGGCCGGAGCCCATATGCCCGCAGTCGTGAAGAGAGCCGCGAAGAAGAGCCGTGTGGAAGTTGCCGTCTTCCCGGTTGCCGGGCGAGGAACCCGTTTCCTGCCGGCCACCAAGGCCAGCCCCAAAGAGATGCTGCCCATCGTCGACAAACCACTCATTCAATATGCGGTGGAAGAGGCGCTGTCAGCCGGCGCACGGCGCCTGGTGTTCATCACAGGTTCTTCCAAGCGCGCCATCGAAGATCACTTCGATTCCGATGGCGAACTCGAAAACCTCCTGCTAAAGCAGGGCAAAAGCGAGCTGCTCAAGATGCTCAAGAGCGTGCTGCCGTCATACGCCTCCTGCATCTACATCCGCCAGCCCGCGCCATTGGGATTGGGTCACGCCGTGCTTTGCGCCAAACCCGCGGTGGGTGATGCGCCGTTCTTCGTGCACCTGGCCGACGACCTCATCGACGCCGAAGAGGCGTGCCTGAAGCAGATGAGCAATCGCTTCGACAACGGCAGCATCGTGGCCGTCCAGACCGTGCCGCACTCGCAGACGGACAAGTACGGCATCGTGAAGACCGGGTCCCGCCACGCGGACCTGCTGCGCATCGAAAAGATCGTGGAAAAGCCCAAGCCCTCGGTGGCGCCTTCGAATCTCGCGGTGGTTGGCCGCTACCTGCTGACGCCGCGCATCTTCACGCATCTCGAACGCATCGGCGAAGGTGCGGGCGGCGAGATCCAGCTCACCGACGGCATTGCGCGGCTCATGAACGACGAGGCCGTGTATGCATACCGCTTCGCGGGCAAACGCTTCGACTGCGGCAGCAAGCTCGGTTATCTGCAGGCCAACGTGGAATACGCGCTCGCGCACCCAGAGCTCGCGGGGTCGTTCAAGTCGTATCTGAAAAAGCTCTCGAAGGAGCTTTGAAGGCGGGCGAGGCTGGAATCAGCCCGAGCAGCTCTGCGCGACTGAGGACACGCTCTTTACGCCGAATGTACGCACGTTCGTGAGCGAGCGCGTCAGCGAGCCGTTGACCGAATTCATGGTGTGCGTCCAGTCGATGAGTTGCACGGTGTCGCAGGCGCCATTCGCACCGCGCACCAGCTGACCCATGCGAATCGTCTGCGTCAGCGTGTCGCCGCTGGCCGAACGAGCACTGCTTTCGACGGCGTAGTCGGAGTTGTTGAACATCGTGAACTGCCAGAGATATTCGGACAGGGACTCGAGCTCATCGGCATTCAGCGGGCGCTGGTTCATCGAACCCGCCGCGCCCACATCGACGCGCAGATCGGTGCTCGAGCGATCGAGATAGTCGCAACGGAACACGCGGTGGCGAATCATCGCCGTCACGTCAGCGCGCGGCACACGAATCACTTCGAACATTCGCGTGTCGCTCTTGATCTCGACGAGATCCGAATACTGTCCCTGCCAGGTGGCCTGGCGCTCCGACCAGTCGATGGCCTGCGCCATGTCGTTGGTGCAAACCTCGAAAGTGGGGCCGGCGGCCTGGGGGCCGGTGGCCAGATCGGTGTTCTTGATATGTCGCGTCGACAGTGTGCCGGTGACGCTCGAGGGGCGAGCTTCGACATCGAAGCCGGCCGGAGTGCGTTCATCGCCCTTGTAGAGCCGCGAGGCAAGCGAGAGATCCGCGGCCGCCGTCGACGGCGGTGTGGTCACGGGCGGCGTCACCGTGGCAGGCTGGGAATTCGAGGAGGGCGGGGGATCGCCGGCGCCACCACCACCGCCGCACGCGGCGAGGGAGGCGAGGCTCATCAATACGAGAAGATTGCGCATATTCATTCGTTACACCGCTGCCAGCTGTCGTTGCGGACACGCACCCAGGTGCCGCTTTCTTCGATAAGCCCCGATTCATCGTAACGCCGTACTTCCATGACCGGCAGGCCGCGTTCGCGCGAGCGCGCCAGCGACACTTCGCCAGCCCACAGCCACATCGCGCGGTCGTCCGTCCAGGCGCGCCACACGTGGCCATCGTCCAGGGAGCGCTGCGCGACCTTCTCGAGCGACGGCGTCAGCTGGCGTTCCTGCATCAGCGGATGCGACTCCCCCGGCAGGTGGCCCTCGACGCGGATGAAGCTGTCGAGCAGCTCACCGGCATTGCCGGGCAGCTGGATCGCGCGGAGCTTCATCGTTTCCATCGTCGAACGTTCCCTTTATCGTTGTTAGGGGCCAGCGGCAGCACACGAGCACTTGCGAGAGAGGAGTACCGTCGGTCGGTTGCACGGACCCGCGAGCTGCCGCCAGCGAGACGTTGGTACCTCTGCAAAAATGCTTCAGCACCCTGAAAGGGTTTTCGGCGGAAATCCGGCCGGATTGAGCCGCCGAATGTGACCGGCTTCGCGGGTGAGCGGCAATTATTTGAACCTCGTCACTTATGTTGTGTTGTTAGGCGTGAGGCCGTCTCGCGATGCGCGACGTGTTTCACGCCATCCCCTTATTAGGTAAATGAGGCTAATCCCGCTGCTCCACGTGGAACATAGGTAGTTAGCGCAATGAAAAAAACGCGCCGGAGGCGCGTTTTCGAGGGATGGCGGTCAAGAGACCAGGGAGGCCGCTCAGGCTTCTGCGGAGAGAACCTTGCCGGAGGAGACGGCGTAGGGATTCGACTGGCCGCGCGGGCCATAGGCGCGGGGCTCGGTGGAGGCGCCGGTCATGGCGCCCAGCAATCCTTCGACGCGCCTGATGTGCGCACCGACCAGGACGCCATTGCGAATGTTGAGATTGCGGCAGTCGCGGGCGCGGGTGGCGCATTCTTCGTAGCGCTTGGCGAGCGTGCGGGCCGGGTCACACCAGGCGATCAGCTTGGCAAGGCCGGCGAGATCGGTTTCGTAGCCGAGCATGCTGCAGAGGCTGCGACGCTCTTCTTCGATCTTGAGTAATTTGACGACGCTGGCCTGGCGCGCATCGGCCAGCGATTCCAGGGCGTCGATATCACGGCCGCGCAATGCGCCGTGTTCCTTGTTCAGCAGGGTGGCGAACTCGCTCAAACTGGCGTTTTCCTCATCGAGCAGGCGCCCGAGGGTGTCACGAGTCAGGGCGGCATCCACGTAGGTCTCGCTCCGGGACTACTTGTGTGCGGGGATCGTGGCGAGCAGATCGACTTCGAAGCGCAACATCTTGTCGGCGACGCGCTGCGGATCGACGTGATAGCGGCCATCGTCGACGGCACGGCGCACGGCATCGACACGGCTCTCGTTCACCACCGGCAGCGTGCCGATGTGGCTTTCGAGGGCGGCGAGGGTGCGCGCGGTGTCGGAGACGTCAATGTTCGAGGCGGCACCGGTGGTTTCGGCCTTGGCACCATCGGAAGTCGCATTGCGCACTTTGGCAACGGGGGCACCGCCACCGACCTGCACCGGACGTCCGTCAATTCCACTGATTTTGTTCGCCATCGCCCATTCTCCAAGGGGTATCTACGACCCTCTTAACGGCCCCTGGTTTTGAAACTTTAGGCCGTCCGACGAAAAATTGGCGCTTTCGGGGTCGCCTGGCGTGACGCAGTTCCCCCGAGGTTGCATAGGCATCATGGGTTCACCCGCACCACACCCGCAGTGTCGGCCACTCCCTCGATTATCTTTAATGAGTTGAGATTCCGGACCCGAACCCGCTGTTCGGCGGCCGCGTCCGCCAGGGCCACGCCCGGGGCGCTGACTTCCACGCCCCCGGTGCGGGCGGCGAGGATGACGCTCTGGCCCCTATGTATAAGGAGTGCGGCGTCGAGGGCATCGGCGGTCACGGCCGTGCCTTCGGGGATCGGCCGGCGAGTCAGGCGTCCGGCGAGGTCCGCGGGACGCGAGACAAAAGGCGATGTGAGGCCGGGGATGACGCGGGACTGCACCAGCACATCGCCAACCGCGATATTTTCACCGCGGCCCACCGCACGCCGCATCACCAGCACGTCCGTCCTGCGATGGATATCGACCGGAACATTGACGCTCCAGTAGACACTGCTCTTGCAGGCCACGCGCACCATCACGCGGGACTGGGTGCCACGCGGCAGCGTGGCATTGATCGCGAACGGCGCCGGGCAGGCGGCCAGCCGCAGGCGAGAGTCGAGCTCCGCGGCCTCGAGGATCACGCCCGTCACGCCTGCGTCGAGCTGGCGGCGGAGCGCCGCTTCGGCGGCGCTGCGCACGGCAGGCAGCGACTGGGCGGCAGGAGCCGGAATGCCCTGCGAATTTGCCTGGGTCGGGCCAAGCACGGCAATGCCCATCAGGCACCGGACGAGCAAACAGGAAAGGGTCAATGAATTGACTGGCATGCACTGTAGTTAGCAATCGACGTGCCATGCGACGGCGCATTCAAGAAAAGAACCGCGTGGCCGTTACGGGAATACGACGAAGTCCTGGCTCGCGCCTGCAGGTGCTGGCCGCGTAGCGGCAATGAGCCGCCACCACCGCGTGCGCTGCGTCGCAGACTTTTCCCTCCGTTCCGATTGAAACGCCGCCCACAGCGCCAAAACGCCCTGTGGCACGTCACTTGCTTTGCTCCTCGCTTGTCACCCGCCATGACGCATGGCCGACACGAGGAGTAAGCGATGCCCCTGAACCTGGACCAGTACGTGAGCGTGCACGCCGCAGCGCTCGACGTGCGCGCGCGCCGCGGCGAACTGATTGCCAATAACCTGGCCAATGCCGACACGCCCGGGTACCAGGCCCGTGACATCGATTTCCGGCAGGCCATGGCTCGAGCCGCGGGCGACAAGACCGTCGGCACCACGCTCGCCACCACTCAGGCGGGCCACATCGGTGGCGCCGCGTCGGCCAGCGCCGCCACCAATCCGGACCTCAAGTACCGCACGCCGCTCGCGCCCGCGCTCGATGGCAACACCGTCGATGCGCAGATCGAGCAGGCCTCGTTCGCCGAGAACGCCGTGCGCTACCAGGCAACGCTCACTTTCCTCAACTCGAAATTCCGCGGTTTGCTGACCGCCATTCTTGGCAACTAAGGGTTGGTAGCTAGTCATGTCATCATTCAAAGCTTTCGACATCGCCGGATCCGGCATGGCCGCGCAATCCGTGCGGTTGAACACCACCGCCAGCAATCTCGCCAACGCCGACAGCGTCAGCGGTACGGCGGCGAACGTCTACAAGCCGCGCCACCCGATCTTCGAGGCGGTGAGAGCGCAGCTGGCGGCGCAGGGCGCCTCCGAATCGCAGCCCGCGGTGCGCGTGCGCGGCATCTACGAATCCACCGCGGCGCCGAGCCAGCGGTTTGAGCCGGGAAATCCGCTGGCCGACACCAACGGCTACGTGTACGCGCCGGCGGTCAACGTGGTGGAAGAGATGGTCAACATGATCTCCGCCTCGCGTTCGTACCAGAACAACGTCGAAGTCATGAACACCTCCAAAGACCTGCTGCTGGCCACGCTGCGGCTCGGACAAGGCTGAACACTATGTTAGACATGGACATCATCAATGCCGCGATGGTCCGTCAGCGCTCGCCCGAAGAAGTCGCTGCCGCCGCGATGGCCAAAGAGGCCAACGCCAAGAAGACCGAGCTCAACCAGGAAGATTTCCTGACGCTCATGATCACGCAGCTCAAGAACCAGGACCCGTTCAAGCCCATGGATCCGGCGCAGTACGTGGGCCAGCTCGCGCAGTTCAGCTCGGTGTCCGGCCTCGCGGAAGTCAACAAGAACATCTCGACGCTGACCAGTTCGCTGCGCGGCAACCAGGTGCTCGACGGCGCCGCGCTCATCGGCCGCACGGTGATTGCCGAAGGCAACCAGGTCTATCGATACGTGCCGGAGGAGGGCGAAGCGATACCCACGCAGGGCGCAGTCGAAGTGCCCGCGGGCGCGTCGAGCGTGCAGCTCATCGTGCGCGATTCGGCCGGTACGCTGGTCAAGTCGCAGGCGATGGAAACCCAGAAGGGCCTGCGCGGCTTCATCTGGGACGGCAGCACCGACGCCGGCACCACCGCGCCAACCGGCGCCTACAAGATCGAAGTTGTCGCCAAGGTCGGCGACAAGAACGTTTCACTGAACACCAGCATGGCGGCCCAGGTTTCGAGCGTTGCGCTCGACCCGGCCACCGGCTCACTCATGCTCGACACCGATACCCTCGGCGAAATCGCCATGAGTGAAGTCGAGCGCGTGCTGTAACCAGAACCAGAATTCTCAAGGAGACTCTCCATGCCTTTTCGCATTGCCCTCTCGGGCCTGAACGCCGCCCAGACCGATCTTGGCGTCACGGCAAACAACATTGCCAACACCTCCACGAACGGCTTCAAGGGCTCACGCGCTGAATTCGCCGACCTGTTCGCCGTTTCGCTGCAGGGCGTGTCGAGCAACGCCACCGGCAACGGTGTGCGGGTCGCCGCGGTTTCGCAGCAGTTCGCGCAGGGCAACATCGAGTTCACCGATTCGAACCTCGACCTGGCCGTCAGTGGTCCGGGCATGTTCATCGTCGCCGACGGTGGCGCGCTCGCCTACACGCGCGCCGGTTCCTACCAGCTCAATCGCGACGGCTTCGTGGTGAACTCGCAGCAACAGCGCCTGCAGGCCTATCCACCGCTGGTTGACGGCACCTTCAACACCGGTGGACTCGGCGACCTGCGCCTGCAGACCACCGATTCGCCGCCCGCGGCCACGACCAACGTCGAATACCTGCTGAATCTTCCCGCGAACGCCACGCCGCCGCTGATCGCGCCGTTCGATCCGACGAATCCGAACACGTTCAACCAGGCGACTTCACTCACGCTGTTCGATTCGCTGGGCGCGACGCACACCGGGACGATGTATTTCGAAAAGACCGTGAATCCGAATGAGTGGACCTCGCGCCTGTACATCGACGGCACCGCGGTTGGCGCTCCGAATACGCTGCAGTATTCCAACGGTGGCCTGCTCACGTCGCCGGTCGGCGGCATATTGCCGGCTACGGCCTACACGCCCACCACGGGCGCGGCCGACATGACCGTGGCGGTGGATCTGCGCCAGTCCACGCAGTACGGCAGCAATTTCTCGGTCAACGCCGTGACGCAGGACGGCTACACCACCGGCCGCCTCATCGGCATCGACATCAATGAAACGGGCGTCGTACAGGCCCGCTTCACCAACGGCATCTCGCAGCCGCTCGGCCAGATCGCCATCGCGAACTTCGCCAACGTGCAGGGCCTGCAGCAGCTCGGCAACACGCAGTGGGCCGAGACGTTCGCCTCGGGCCAGGCGCTGCGCGGCCAGGCCGGC
>DASQJS010000074.1:0-11492 GCA_035630995.1 Steroidobacteraceae bacterium
AGCCGGCAATGCCTCTGCGGAAACCCGCGAAGCGTTCTGCCGCGCAGCGGCGCGCAAGCTCGCGGAAAAAGCCGCGCCGCTAGTTAGCGACGCGCGCCGCGGCGGTGCGCACGAGATCCGCGAGCGTCTCCACCGGCGCGGAGCAGGTGGATCCACGGCAGACGTAGGCTCGTGAGCTCGCGCCCGGCTTTTTGTCCAAAATGGCGGCGTCCAGGCCTTCGATCGTCGCGGGAATAGAGAACACCATGCGATGCGGCGCGTAGAGCTTGCCGAGTTCGCGTTGCCAGGCGCCCGCGTCCGAGATCTCGCGAATGATCACGATTTCCGGCGGGGCCAGGTATTCGGCCAGCGCCTCGAGCAGGCTCATGTGCCCGTGCGGGAAGCGATTGATGGCGAGCCATGCAGCGCGCAGCGTGCGTTCGGCCGCTTCGAGCCAGCGCGTCTCGCCTAACAAGTAACCTGCTCGAATCAGCGCACGCGCCGCGATGCCATTGCCGGCCGGAATCGCGTCGTCACTGAAGCTCTTGCTGCGATGGATCAGTGCTTCGTGATCGTCCGACGTGAAGAAGAAGCCGCCGAGTTCGGCGTCTTCGAAGTGTTCGAGCATGGCATCGAGAATTTGACGAAGCCAGGCGGCATCCTCGTTGCGCCAGCGGAGCTGGAGCATCTCGAGCAGCGCATTGGCGAGATAAGCGTAGTCATCGAGGTAGGCATTCAGATGCGCCACACCATCTTTGGCAGTGGCCAGCAGCCGGCCCCCTCCAATTGAACCAGGGCGCCACAGGTGCGTGCGCGTGAAGGCGAGGGCACGTTCTGCGGCCTCGGCAAACTCAGGCTTTTCGAGCGCGCGCGCAGCGATGGCGAGTCCGCGAATCGCCAGCGCGTTCCAGCTGGTGAGCACTTTGTCGTCGAGGCCGGGCCACACGCGTTTTGCGCGGATCGCCAGCAGCCTGGCGCGCGCGCTGTCGACGAACTTCTCGACTTCGGACGGCTCGAGGGAAAGCTCCTTCCCGATCTGCTCGATGGACACGAATACGTGCGCGTGCCACACGCCTTCGAAATTCGGTTCTTCGTCGAGGCCGAAGCGCCGGCTGAACACGCTGTATTCGATGGGCGAGAGCGCCGCGCGCACTTCGGTGCGCGTCCACACGTAGAACTTGCCTTCGTGACCTTCGGAGTCCGCGTCGTAGGCCGAGTAGAAGCCCCCGTCCTCGTCCTGCATCTCGCGCAGCATCCACGCGCCGGTTTCATTGGCGATGCGTTTGAACAGCGGATCGCCAGTCGCCAGCGCCGCTTCGGCGTAGGTGGCGAGCAGCGCACCGTTGTCGTACAGCATCTTTTCGAAATGCGGAATCATCCAGAACTGGTCGACCGAGTAACGCGCGAAGCCGCCGCCCAACTGGTCGTACATGCCGCCTTCGCCCATGCGCGTGAGCGTGAGCGTCGCCATGTACAACGCGTGCAGGTCCGGCGCCTGCGATACGGAGGTGGAATGCCAGTGGTGCATCAGCCGGTCGATGGAAGCGGGGTGCGGAAACTTCGGAGCGTCACCGAACCCGCCGTAACGCTTGTCGAAGGTGGCGTTCAATTGTTCACGTGCGGCCATGAGCGGCACCGCGGTCAGTGACTCGCTGGCATCGACGGGCGCTGGCGTGAGATCGCCGAATACGTCCATGAGTGTGTCGTTTTGCGCCCGCAATTCGTCGCGCTGGTCGCGGTAGTACTCCGATACACGCTTGAGCAGCGTGGAGAAGGCCGGCATTCCGTACCGGGACTTGTCAGGAAAATACGTGCCGCCGAAAAAAGGTTTCTGGTCGTCGTGAGTGAGGAACATCGTCAACGGCCAGCCGCCACCACGCTGCGTGAGCACCTGGTGGGCGAACTGGTAGATCTTGTCGATGTCGGGCCGCTCTTCGCGATCCACCTTGATGTTGACGAACAGCTCGTTCATCAGCGCCGCCGTGGCCGTGTCCTCGAACGACTCGTGGGCCATGACGTGACACCAGTGGCAGGCGGAGTAGCCGATGGAGAGCAGCACCGGTTTGCCGCTGTCGCGCGCCGCCTCGAACGCCTCCGGTCCCCAGGCGTACCAGTGCACGGGATTTGCCGCGTGCTGCTGCAGGTACGGGCTCGTTTCCCTTGCAAGCCGATTCTTCGGCGCGTCGCGGTTCTCCATAGGCCGCTAGAATACAGCCCGTGACTACCCCCGTCCTCAAACTCAAGCGCGGCGAAGACCGTCGCCTGCGCGCCGGCCACCTGTGGGTCTTCAGCAATGAAGTCGACACTGCCGCCACTCCGCTGACCCAATTCGAGCCTGGCGCTGCCGTGCAGGTGCATTCGGACAAGGACCAGTTCCTCGGGCACGCCTACATCAACCCGCGCACCCTGATTGCGGCGCGTATTGTCGGTCGCGACCCGTCCTATCCACTCGATGCGTCGTTGCTGGTGCATCGGCTTCGCGTCGCGCTTGCCCTGCGCGAGCGGCTGTATCGCGAACCTTATTACCGGCTGGTGTACGGCGAATCCGACGGACTGCCGGGTCTGGTGCTCGATCGCTACGGCGATGTCGTGGTTGCCCAGAGCGGCACGGCGGGCATCGACCGGCTGCGCGCCGAGGTCGAGGACGCGGTGAACAAAGTGATTCACCCCAAGGCCATCGTGTGGAAAAACGATTCCGGTGCGCGTGAGCTCGAAGGCCTGGAGCGAGGTGTGTCTCTGGCGGGCGAGGGAGAGATTCCGACGGATATTTCCGTCCGCGAGCAGGGCGTCGATTTCATCGCGCCACTGGCCGACGGCCAGAAGACCGGCTGGTTTTACGACCAGGCCGCCAATCGCGAGCGGCTGCGGCGCTACCTGCCGGCGGGCGCGCGCGTGCTCGACGTATGCAGTTACGTGGGCGCCTGGGCTATCACCGCGCTCAAAGGTGGCGCGGCCAGCGGTACCTGCGTGGATTCGTCGGCGACAGCGCTCGACTATGTCTCGCGCAACGCGCGCGCGAATGGTGTCGAAGTCGAAACGCTGAAGGACGATGCTTTCGATGCGCTGAAGGCGCTGCAGGAAAGCGGCGCCAGGTTCGATGTGGTGATCCTCGATCCGCCCGCGTTCGCCAAGCGCAAGAAAGACGTACACCAGGCGCAAGCCGCCTATCGCAAGCTGAACCAGCTCGCGCTGCCGCTGATCGATCGCGACGGCCTGCTGGTGTCGTGCTCGTGCTCGTATCACATGGAGGCCGACGAGCTCGTCAATGCAATCCAGACAGCGGCGCGCCACACCAGCCGTTTCGTGCAGGTGCTGGAGCAGGGCGGCCAGTCGCCTGATCACCCTGTGCATCCGGCAATACCCGAAACTCGCTATCTGAAATCTTTTTTCTGCCGCGTCACCCGGGAATAATTAGACTACGCGCCAATGATTCCGTATCCCTCCTTCGACAAAATTGCCTTCGAAATCGGCCCGTTTGGCAGTTTCGGACCCCTCAAAGTTCACTGGTACGGAATCATGTATCTCGTCGCGTTCGCGGCGGGCTGGTTCCTGGCGCGCTTGCGCGCAAAAAAGCCAGGCTCCACGTGGAAGCCTGTGGACGTCGACGATTTCCTGTTCTTCTGCATGCTCGGCGTCATTCTCGGCGGCCGCCTGGGCTACGTGTTTTTCTACGGGATGTCTTACTGGGCGCTCGATCCCTGGTATCCGTTGAAGATCGCCGACGGCGGAATGTCGTTTCATGGCGGCCTCATCGGCGTGATGGTCGCGCTCGCGGTTTTTGCCGTTCGGCGCAAGCGCCGCATTGCCGACGTCTTCGATTTCGCAGCACCACTTCCCGGCATTGGCCTGTGCGCGGGGCGCATCGGCAATTTCATCAACGGTGAGCTTTGGGGTAAACCCACCGACGCTCCCTGGGGATTCATGGTCAATGGCGAAGGACGGCACGCGACGCAGCTCTACGAAGCGGCGCTCGAAGGTGTCGTGCTGTTCCTCATCATGTGGTGGTACACCTCCAGGCCGAGGCCGCGCATGGCGCCCGCGGGTCTGTTTCTCATCCTTTATTCGCTGGCGCGCATCACCGTGGAGTTCTGGCGTCTGCCCGACTCGCACTTGAACGAAGCCAGCGGCGGCTACCTGGTCGGCCACTGGTTCACGATGGGCATGCTGCTGTCGTTGCCAATGCTCTTGATCGGCGCCACGCTCATGTTCATGGCCTACCGGCGGCGTGAGACTTCAGGAAATTTCTCCGCGGTGCCGGCCTGAGGTCATGAAGCAGTACCTTGATTTCATGCGACACGTGCGCCGGAACGGCGCACAAAAGGCCGATCGCACGGGAACCGGCACGCTCTCGGTGTTCGGACACCAGATGCGTTTCGACCTCGCCGCCGGATTTCCGCTGGTCACCACCAAGCGCGTGCACTTCAAGTCCATCGCCTACGAACTGCTGTGGTTCCTGCGCGGCGAGACCAACACGAAATACTTGCGCGAGCACGGCGTCAGCATCTGGGACGAGTGGGCCGATGCCAACGGCGAGCTGGGCCCGGTCTACGGCAAGCAATGGCGTTCGTGGCCGGCACGCGATGGTCGCCACATCGACCAGATCGCGCAGGTCGTGGAGCAATTGCGCACCAGTCCGGATTCACGTCGCATCATCGTCAGCGCCTGGAACGTGGGTGAGCTCGACCAGATGAAGCTCATGCCCTGCCACGCATTCTTTCAGTTCTACGTGTCGGACAAGCGCCTGAGTTGCCAGCTCTATCAACGCAGCGCGGACATTTTCCTGGGCGTGCCATTCAATATTGCGTCCTATGCATTGCTCACCCACATGCTCGCGCAGCAGTGCGACCTCGAGGTGGGCGAGTTCATCTGGACTGGCGGCGACTGCCATCTCTATTCGAATCATCTGGAGCAGGTGGACGAGCAGCTCTCGCGCGTTCCGCTCACCCTGCCCAAGCTGGTGCTGACGCGCCGGCCACCGTCCATGTCCGACTACGAGTTCGAGGATTTTCAGATCGTGAACTACCAGCACCACCCGGCCATCAAGGCGCCCGTCGCCGTATGAAGAAGAAGAAAAAAGTGAAACCTTTCGATCAGTCGCAGCCCAAGCGCGGCGGCCCGCCGATTCCGACATCGCCGCTCGTCGAAGTGCGCAATTCCGACGTCCATGGGCGCGGAGTGTTCGCCGTCGCTCCGATTGCCAAGGGCACGCGCATTTTCGAGTATCTCGGTGACCGCGTTTCGCATGCCGCCGCCGATTTGCGTTATGAAGATCACGACGAGAACGACAATCACACCTTCCTGTTCATCGTCGACCGGAACACCGTCATCGATGCGGCCGTGAACGGCAGCGATGCACGCTTCATCAATCACCACTGCGATGGCAATTGCACCTCGGTCATCGAGCACCGCCGCGTGTTCATCGACTCGCTGCGCGCCATCGCGCCGGGTGAAGAACTGGGTTACGACTACGAGATCGGCCGTGACAAGGACGATCCGCCGAACGTGGATGAGATTTACGCCTGCCGATGCGGTTCGCCGAAGTGCCGCGGCTCCATGCTGGAGGCTGCTCCGAAGAAGAAGGCGGCCAGGCCCAAGCCGAAGCCCAAGGCCAAACGGCGCAAGCCCGAGAAGGCTCGCCAAAGAACGCGCCAAAGCACGCACAAAGGCCGGCGCGCCGAGACGAAGCGCCGCGGAGAACGGCCACGCCGGCGCGCCTGATCGATCAGCTCGCCGAACGCGGTTTCGGTGTGGCTGACGATTTCGTCGACGCGAAGCTGCTCGCAGAATTGCGCGCGCGCTGCATCGAGCTGCACCAGACGGGAGGTTTGCGGCCAGCGCGTGTCGGTCGTGGCGACAACGCGCAGCTCGTCCCCGAAGTGCGCGGTGACTTCATTTCGTGGCTGGAAACACCCGAGCGCGATGCCGAGCAACGTGTGCTCACCCATCTCGATGAGCTGCGTTCCACGCTCAATCGCGCGCTCATGACCGGTCTCGAAGACTTCCAGGGGCACTTCGCGCTGTATCCGAGCGGTGCCGGCTACGCACGGCATTTCGACCGGCTGGTGGGCAACGACGTGCGCGCCATTTCCGCTGCCCTGTACCTGAATGACGGTTGGGTGGAAGACGACGGCGGACAGTTGCGTCTCTACGTGGGTGGAGGAGCCAGCGTCGACGTGTTGCCGCAGGGCGGCAGGCTGGTCGCGTTCCTGTCCGACAAGTTCGAACACGAAGTACTTCCCGCGCGGCGCGAACGCATGAGTTTCACCGGCTGGTTCCGGCGCCGGCCGCTCGAGGGCTTCGTGTGAGCGGGCCCCTCGTCACTCTCATCGTCGCCGTCGCCGACAACGGAGTGATCGGCCGCGGCAATGCCTTGCCCTGGCACCTGCCCGAGGATCTCAAGCGCTTCAAGCGCCTGACCATGGGCAAGCCGATGATCATGGGCCGCAAGACCTTCGAGTCCATCGGCAAGCCATTGCCCGGAAGGCTGAATATCGTCGTCACACGGGATACTAACTACCGTCATGATGGCGTAGAGGTGGTGCACGGCACGGACCAGGCGCTCGGGGCCGCCGCGGGCGCACCCGAGGTCATGGTCATCGGGGGTGCCGAGCTGTTTCGAGTCTTTCTGCCGCGCGCCGGCCGCATCCACCTGACCCGGGTGCACGGCAACATCGAGGGGGATGTAGTGTGGCCTGCGCTGGACATGCGCCAATGGGAAGTCATCGAGCGTGAACGGCACGAGGCGGACGATCGACATGCGCACGCAATGACATTCGAGGTGTGGGAGAAGCGGACGTAGTGGGTGAAAAACCTGCGCGAAAGGCCCTCCAGCGCGTTATTCTCCCCGCCCTATGAAAAAGCTAACTGCCATTGCGGCACTGTTTTGCACCTTGTCCCTCACCGTTTGCGACGCCGATGCGGCGAAAACCAAGGCGAAGGAAACGGCCCCCATGACCGAAGAACAAAAGACGCTGTATGCGCTCGGCATGTTGATGAGCAATTCGCTCAGCACATTCGACCTCAAGCCCGAAGAGCTCGAGCAGGTACAGAAAGGCCTGGCCGACGGCGTGGGCGGCGTGAAGGGCACGATCAACGCAGAAGACTACATTCCGAAAGTGCAGGAGCTGCAGAAAGCGCGCATGGCGGTAGTCTCCGCGAAGGCCGCGGCAGCTGGCGTCGCTTTCCTCGACAAGGCGTCGAAAGAGCCGGGCGTCACCAAGACCACGAGCGGCATGGTCATCAAGCAGACCAAGGCGGGCACCGGCGCAACGCCTGCCGCCACCGACCAGGTGAAGGTGCATTACGAAGGCCGCCTCATCGACGGCAAGGTTTTCGATAGTTCGATCGCGCGTGGCGAACCGGCGACGTTCCCGTTGAACGGCGTCATCGCCTGCTGGACCGAAGGTGTGCAGACCATGAAGGTGGGCGGCAAGGCGCAGCTCATCTGCCCGGCGAATCTCGCCTATGGCGCCAATGGTTCACCGCCCACCATCCCGCCGGAGTCCACTCTGGTGTTCGACGTGGAACTGCTCGAAATCGTGAAGTAGTTCGACCTCGTCAATTCGTGAAAACAAAGGCGCGGGAGTGCATGCTCCCGCGCCTTTTTGTTTGGCCGTTGCGATCCAAATCCGCGCGCCGATGCACGTTTCTGGCCGCCAAACTGTGATCCATTAAGGGAAAGCCCCAGACGCCGGCAATTAGACTGGCCGGCATGCTAGAGCGGTCGAATGCAATAAGAGGAGTGGCGCAGGGCCGCTCGCGAGCCTGGCTGGCCGTCGTGCTGCTCGGATGCGGAGCCGCGCAGGCGGCCACGTTCACCGGCACCGTATTCGAGGATGCCAACTACGGCGGTGGTGCGGGACGCTCGCTCGCCGCGTCCGGCGGCACCGGACTGCCGGGCGTTGTCGTGGAGTTGTATCGCGCCGATAACGGCAACTGGGTCGACTCGGCGACCACCAACGCCAGTGGCGTCTATTCGATGAGCTCGGGTGGCACGGGCGCGCCAATGCGCGTGCGCGTGGTGAATGGCTCGGTTCGATCGGCCCGAGTCGGAGGAGCAGGTTGTGACACCTGCGTGCCCGTGCAGACCTTCCGCACCAATGCCAGCACCGGCGTCGCCGTGGCCGTCACAAACCGGGTCGGCGGTGAAGCGCCGGGGTCGAGCGATGCGATGGTGAACGCCGGTACGTCGAACTACTCGACGCTGACTGCGGGTGGACGCATTCCACAATCCATCACGACCGCAGACCCCGCGGCGGGCGGCTCGACAATCAGCGGCATCGATTTCGGATTCAACTTCGACACCGTGGTGAACACGCGCGACTTCGCCGACTGCGGCGCCACCAATTCCAGCTATCCATGCCAGGGATCACTGCGACAGTTCGTCATCAATTCCAATGCACTGGGCGGCGAGGGTTCGCTGAGCCAGTCGGGCAACGGCGAGATCGATGGATCCACATCGTTCCTGCCCAGCGGATTCGAATCCAGCATCTTCATGATTCCGACGGCGGGCGTTGCGGTCATCACGCTGGCCACCGCTTTGCCCCCGGTTTCGGGGGCGTTCTCGCGCCTCGATGCGACGACCCAGACTGTCAACATCGGCAACACCAACCCCGGCACGCTGGGAACCGGCGGCACCGTCGGCGTGGATGCGATTTCCCTGCCCACGTTCCCGCGTCCCGAAGTGCAGCTCGCCGCCGGCAATACGGTCTTGATACTCAGCGGCAACGGCAGCGCCGTACTCGGGCTGGCGCTGCAGCAGGGTTATCTGCGGCTGACGGGCACCGGATGCCTCGCGCGCAATAATCTCGTTGGCATGACCGCCACCGGTATCAGCAGCGACAACAGCCCGACTACCTACGGCATCGAGTTCGCCGGCAGCAATTCCACCGTGCGCAACAACTTCGTCACCGTGAACAATTCCGGCATCCGTACTCAGGGCGGCGGCACCGGTTCGCTGGTCACGTTGAACGAAGTCGCTCGTCCGACCTCGGGCCACACCGCCACCTTTGACGGCATCCTGCTCGTGGGCACGGTGAGCTCCATCCAGGTGACTGCGAATCTCACGCGCGAGCAGCGCGGCGGCGGCATCGAAGTGGGATTCGGTGGTGGCGCCTCGGCCAGCAATATCACCGTGACCAACAACACCGTGCGCAACAACGGTTTTGCGACCGGAGGCAGCGGCGCGGCGTCCACCGAGCCCATCGGCATGGCCGCATACGCCTATGCCGGCTCGAACGTGGTGTTCAGCCGCAACGACATCCGCGATAACGCCGGCGCAGGCCTGCTGGTCATGACCGCGAATGGCACCACGATCACGCAGAACAGTTTCAGCAACAACCTCGGCCTGAGCATCGATCTCGATACGCGGAATATCGATCCCAACGGTCTCGGAGCGCCGCAAGGCGTGACCATCAACGACACCGACGATCTGGACGCGGGGCCCAACGGACTGCGAAATTATCCGGTCATCGTCTCGGCGAGCCTGGTCGGGACCGAACTATCGCTCGGTGGCTTCGCGCGGCCCGGCAGCGCCATCGAGTTGTACATCGCACAGGCAGATCCCACGGGCTTTGGCGAAGGCCTGACCTACCTGGGCGTGCTCACCGAAGGATCCGCGGCCGATCTCGACGGCACCACCGGCACCTACGGCCCGGCCAACATCAACGGCGTCGCGCAGGGTACCGACAACACCAATCGATTCGGCTTTCGCATCACCGTGCCTGGCGGCGTTGTCATCGGCACGCGGTTGACTGGTACCGCAACGATCTCGGGCGAGACTTCCGAATTCGGCGGCAATGTCGTGGTGACCGGCGGGCCGACGCTGGTGGTGGCGAAGACCGTGACGTCGACGTCCGATCCCGTCAATAACCTCACCAATCCGAAGAGCATCCCGGGGTCCGTGAAGCTCTACAACGTCCGCGTCACCAACCAGGGCAGCGGTCCCGTCGACAACAACGCCGTCGTGGTCGTGGATCCGGTTCCCGCCAACACGCGATTGTTTGTTGGAAATCTCGGCGCTCCGGGTTCGGGGCCGATCGCGTTCGTCAATGGATCACCGAGCAGTGCGCTGACCTGGACGTTCACCGCGTTGAGCAGTCTCACCGACGATGTGGATTTCTCCAACGACAACGGCGCCACGTGGACCTATGTGCCCGTGCCGGATGCGAATGGTTATGACGCCGCGGTTACGACGCTACGCCTGAGACCGAAAGGCACCATGCCTGGCAATGCGGGTGGCGATCCGTTCTTCGAGCTGCGATTCCGCGTGATCGTCAACTGATCTACTCCGACGCGACAACCAGGTTCACCTTTCCTCGACAAATGGGAAGTGGATAGTCGAACGAATCTCTAGGTGAACGGCTGTGCAAACATAAAAACACAAAGGCTACGCTCGAAGGTTCTGAATCAGAATGCCGGTGACTGGGATAGCCAATATTGATGTTGCAATATACGCATACACTAGGGCGGGCCTAAGAGGTGCGCCGCCAGCGATTCGCGTACGCTCTTTTTCCAAATTTCCGTTGTAAATCCAACAATAATATTGCGCGGAGCCAATTGCGAACATGCTGAGCACGACCGCTACAACGGTAGGGACGCCATGCTTCGCCAGCCAAGTGAAGTAGCCGGTGAAGGGATCAGTTAGCATCGTCACGACAATCAGATTGAGACACGTCAAGATAGTGGTAGTTATCAAAGCACCGAACACTGGCTGCAAATCATTTTTTTTCAACATGTTTGCATATAGGAAGTGAAACGTTTCGCGTAGGGGATTCATCTGGCGAGACCTAGTAAGGTGGGTTGAGATTCTCGTAGCCGTTCAAGCACCCCAAGAAGGTCATGGAACGAACATAAGGTTTCATGCCTTTGACCATCCCAAGGGCCGGTAGAGCCACGGGCGTCGTTGTCGGCGCCCAAACCATCACACCGCCAAGAGTAGCCGACGCCGCATCGAGCGTTCCCTGGAGGTTGTCTCCATTCGCGAAGCTAACGCCGGAGTTTATACTGTCAAGGACCACTCCAGCTCCAGCAACTCCTCTACCGAATACATGTAACGTTTGGCTGGACGTGGCGAGCATCGAAAGACTTGCGTATTTGCTCAGAACCGTCGGCGCCATTGGACCAAGCCCGGTGTTAATTGGAGCTGTCGCGCTGAGAATTGGTGCCCCGCGAGTATGACTTAGAGCATTTCTAAATCCATCGGCCAACCCGCGCGTGAGATTGCCAGCCAAGTCTGCTACCAAAGCACCGTCCGCGCGGTGTTCAATGTCGTCATGCCCCTCAAAAGGCTCGTCAAACATCGTGTCCGAAATCAATTGACACTCTGTGCTCCGCGGCATCTCCGGCATTGGCAAACGTCCACTATAAATGCCATCAATCCAGAAACTGGAGCTGCCCCGCTTCGGTGGACAGTTTGTCGTCTTAGTTTCTTGATGCCTTCTTTCGCTTCACCTCCAGATCTTACAACGAAGGGGAGTCTGCCGCCGCAGGCGGCAGAAGCTCCGGGTTCGGAT
>DASQJS010000075.1:0-14254 GCA_035630995.1 Steroidobacteraceae bacterium
GAGCCACGGCGTTACCGTGCCACGCCAGAACCGGCCGAGAGGCTCGCCCAACGGACCGGTGTAACGAAGATAGGCAACCTGAACGGGCTGCCGTTCGGTGATCTCGATTCGCATGCGCGGAGTTTACGCGCCGAGCGCGAATACGTGCATCTGCTCCCAGCGTCCGCTCGTGTTTTCGATGAGCACCAGTTCGGAGCAGCGCGCCTGCACACCCGCGCCCGGCAACGCGATGCGCAGCTCCACTTCGATCTCGCACAGCAGCGGCTCGTCGCCGTGCGCGACCGTGACGTGCGGGACGACCGTTTCGAACTTGCCTTCGAAAGGCGGGTAGTCGGGAAATGCGCGAAAGATACCCTCCATGAGCGTGGAGAAAGGCTCGCCGGGGTCGGGCGCCAGGTACAGCGCCACCGGAAACCGCTCCGTTCTTGCGAGGCGATAGTTGAAACACGGCACCGAACGCGCGATTCCGGTGATGGTGGCGACTACCTCGTCGTCGACCAGCGGCGGCGCCATGAATGGATAGAGGATGGTGACGTGCGCCGGCACATTTCGCCGCGCGGATGGGTCGAACCGCTGGCGGTGATGCGCGATGTAGCGCTCCGCCTCAGGCACGCGGCAAATGAGCGCGGTTTCAGGCAACGCGCCCGCAGCCTTCGGGTTTGTAAACGCGCTCCGTCGACGCCGGGTACTTCAGCAGTTTGTCGGGTGCGCGTGGCGGGCGGCGCACCAGCTCGCCACTGCAGTTGGGACACTTGCCCCGCAACTTCTCGGAGGTGCATCGCGCGCAGAAGGTGCATTCGAACGAGCAGATGTAGGCGTCGCCTGCATCTCCGGCGAGGTCGGTGTTGCAGCACTCGCAATTCGGTCTCAGTTGCAGCATCAGCCACATCCTTCCACATAGTTGAGATGTTCCCAGGGACCGGCCTGTATCGCCTGGACGCTTCCGCCCGAGGTCTCGAAGCGCAATCCGTGATCGCCACCCGAAGATTTCACGGTGATGGTGTGTCCGTTGGTGTCGTACTTGTGCGGCTGGATATCGAGGCGCGACCCGTACATTGCTTTCAGCTCGTCTTCGGTGGTGCCGATGCGGGCACCCGAGAGGGTGTGAAGTTTGCTGCCGCCTTTCAGTTCCAGGCGCACGACATTTCCGCCGATGATCATGAGATCGAAGGCCGAGCTTCCACCCCGATAGTGCAGGTACCAGCATTCGCCGGCGGGGTTCTTGCGCTCGAGACCGGAGAAATCGGCGAGCCGCATCACCTGGTCCACCGTCATGCCGGCGCGGATGGGCCCGAGCCCGCTCATTCCCAGGCACCAGCTCGGGGCCGCTGTCGCCACGGCCGCGAGCGAAGCGGCGCAGGCCGCGAATACCAGGCGCTTCATGGCTGTGATTGGATGCATGCGCAGCATTGTGCCAGCCCTCAACCGAATCTGTTGAGCAGCGCAGCGTCGCACTCGCCCAGCGGGCGGGGACGGCTGCCGCGGCGGCACAGCGTAATAGCTTCTATTTCATCGCTCGCGAAACTTTCTGGCACGGCATCCACCTCGCAGGCGAACACCGCCCCGAAATGCGTAGCGCCGTCGGCCACTTCCACGAGGCCGAGCCATTGGAGATTGCGCGCAATGCACCCCGCTTCTTCGGCGAGCTCGCGCGCGGCGCTGGCGCGCGCCGATTCACCGGGGTCGATGAGACCACCCGGCAGTTCCCACACCTTGCGGTGGCGATTGAATACGAGCACCACGCCGTTCGCGCTGCGCGCCAGGACCACGGCGAAAGTGGGCTCGCCGATCGGCGCGCACTCCGTCTCCGGCACCTCGTGCAGCGTGACGAAACGTGCGAGCAACTGGCGGCCACGGCGCGGAATGTGCGGCGCCGGCAGGAACCACGAGAAAAACAGCAGTTCGAGTGCGTTCCGCGCAACCGAGCTATCGCCGGCGGGTGAAGGCGCCGTGCGGAAGTTCACGACCAGCTCGAGAGCATCCGCGGCGCATTCTTCCGGCACCATCACGCTTTGGGAGTTGTAGCCGCCGATCATTACGCCCGGCAACACGCTGGCGATATGGCCGTTGTGCAGAAGTGCCGGGATCTCATGCGCGCGCAGCAGGGCCATGACAACGGCCGCCTCGGACGCGGTTCGAGGGTTCAGAATGCGCACCAGCCCCATGGCTCGTTTCGCCTTCTTCTATTTTTGCTTTTTTTCTGGCCGCTTCCAGCCTTCGAGCGTCATCTGCTTCCCGCGCGCCAGCGTGAGCTGGCCGTCGGGCGCGTCCTTGGTGATGGTGCTGCCCGCGCCCGTGGTGGCGTTCTTGCCGATGCGCACCGGCGCCACCAGCATGTTGCCGGAGCCGATGAAGGCGCCGTCGTCGATGGTGGTGGTCGACTTGTTCACACCATCGTAATTGCAGGTGATGGTGCCCGCGCCGACATTCACGCCTTTGCCGATGATGGCGTCGCCGAGATACGTCAGGTGGTTGGCCTTGCTGCCGTCGGCAATCTGGGTCTTCTTGAGCTCCACGAAATTGCCGATGTGCACGCCGGCGCCGAGCTTCGACCCCGGACGCACGCGTGCAAACGGCCCGATGATGCAGCCGGCGCCAAGCTCGCTCTGCTCGAGAACGGAATTCGGATGGACGACGGTATCTGCGCCGATGGATACGTCGCGCAGCACAGTGTTCGGACCAATGCGCACGCGATCGCCCAGCGCGACTTTGCCTTCGAGCAGCACATTGGCGTCGATGAAGACATCGCGCCCGAGGCTGACTTCGCCGCGGACATCGATACGTGCCGGATCCGCCAGAGTTGCACCCGCGACCATGAGCTCGCGCGCGCGATCGGCGCGATGCAGACCTTCGAGCTCGGCCAGCTGGGCCTTGTCGTTGACGCCGAGAACTTCCGCCACCGTGGGCGCGATCAGCGGCGTCACCTTCACCTTGTCTTTCACCGCCATGGCGATGACATCGGTGAGGTAGTACTCGCCCTGCGCATTGGAGTTCCTGAGCTTGCCGAGCCATTTGCGCAGTAGTTTGGCTGGCACGGCCATGATGCCGCTGTTGCCTTCGCGAATCTTCAGCTGCTGCTTGCTGGCGTCCTTCTGCTCGACGATTTTCTGGATGGCGCCGCGCGAATTGCGAACGATACGGCCATAGCCGGTGGGATTGTCGAGCATCACGGTGAGCAGGCTCATGGCCTTCGCACCGGCGGCGTCGATGAGTTGCCTCAGGGTTTCGGCGCGGATCAGCGGCACGTCACCGTACAGCACGAGCACCAACTCTTCGTCGGCGACATTTGGCATGGCCTGCATGACCGCGTGGCCCGTGCCCAGTTGCTCTGCCTGCAGCGCCCATTTCAGATCTCCATTGGGCAGCTTTTCTTTCGCGAGCGCCGCGCGCACCGCCTCGCCGCCATGGCCATAGACCACGTGCATCGACGAAGGATTGAGGGTGCGTGCCCGGCTAACAACATGCCCGAGCAGGGGCACACCGGCGAGCGGCTGCAGGACCTTGGGGAGATCGGACTTCATTCGCTTGCCCTGGCCGGCAGCGAGAATAACGACGGCGAGTTTCATGAAGCCGCAAGTTTAGCGGCCCGCCGAAAAATAGACACTCGATCGACGCGAATCAGCGGCGGAACTGCCTGCCGGTTGCGTTATAGGGATCGTTGCCGCCCGCATCGTGGGCCGAGAGATTGTTCTCACCTAGCAGCGTATCCATGACCCCGCGCTTGGTCGTCGGGAGAACGCGCGGCTTGGGCTTTGCGCCATTCGACAGGCTCGGAACAACGCCCTCGCCCGGGGTTGAGGCGGCAGTCCAGTCGACCTGATTGTCGTTTCCAGGGCTCATGGGACCGAAATATACGCGCGGAATCTTTGCAGGGGTATGTCCGCGGTCGGCTGTCCGCGGCCGCTCGTCGGGGCGGCCGCCGGTCATCGGCCGCTATCTACCGCTCATCGGACTACTGATTTCAGCCTGGTTTTCACCGCCTTGCAGGGCCCGTGTCCGGGTCACTCGCCCTTGCCCATGAGGGCGTGAATCTTGTTGAGCGTGGCCCAGTTGCGCGTGGTGCCGGTGCCCTTGAGTCCTTTCAGCAATGCCTCCGCCGCTTTGCTTTCCAGGATGCCGTTTGCGCACCACAGGTACGCGGCGTGTTTGCCGACGTGAAGCTTCTCGGCACCCCAATCGGCGTTCGCCAACGCCTTGACAGTGGCCAGGGCTTTTTCGTCGCTGGTCATCGCCACGAGCAGGCGCGAGTGATCGTCGGCAATCGCGCCGAGTTCATTGCCTTTGATGATTCCGGCCATGTCCTTCGCGGACTTCACGATGACCAGGGCATCGACGGCGGTTTTTTTCAGCACCGCCTGGCGTATTCGTTCCGCGTGTTTGCCGGCGGGCTCTGCCGCACCGGTGAAAACCGCATTGCCGCTGTTCAGCAGCGTCGCCACGTCCGTATACCCAAGCTTGCCGAGCAGCACGCGCAGATCGGCCATGGCGATGCGCTTGGCTTTTCCGACATTGATCCCACGAAACAGAGCGACGTAGCGCGACATGACTCAGATGGCGGCGGGCACGTTCAGGGAGAAATAGTGTGCCTCGATGCTCATGCCTTTGCGCAGGTAGAAGCGATGAGCATCGGTACGCTTGACGCCGGAGAGCAGCCGGACCTGGCGACAGGACTGTCGCGCAGCTTCACTTACCAGCCAGTCGAACAGCCGGCCGCCGTAGCCTTTCGAGCGCGCGCCATTCACCGTCACCAGGTCTTCGATCTCGAGATACTTCCCGGCGTGCAGCCACTCAGAGACGCGAAAGCCCGCCACCGCCTTGATCCCGCCGTCGTCCAGACAGGCGAGCGAGAAGTTTGCCGTCGCCATCAGGCGCTGGATCGTGGCGGAGAAGTCGACACGCGAAAGATGCGGGCGAAGTTCTGCCATCACGGGAAAACAAGAGTCGATTTCTTCCTTGCTGGATGCGAGCCCGATCCCGGAGTGCTTCAACCCGGCACCTTGATGCCGTGCCCGCCCACGGGCACGGTCCTGATGTGTTCGTTGAACGTGGCGATGAGCGGCATTGCGCTCTTGATCGAGGTCTGCACGGCCGACAGCGATAACGAAGCTTTGTGGCTCGCTTCGCTCTCCCATACCTCCGTAATCCAGATCGCATCAGCGTTGGCGGGATCGCGCGCCACGACGTAGCTCAGGCAGCCGGGCATTTCGCCGATGCCTCCGAGCAATATCCACAGCAGCTCTTCGCGCTTGCCGGGGACGGCAGTCATCTTGCCTATCAATCCGAACATTCGGCTTTCTCCTGTTTATGGGTTTGCCGGTCGAAGTCACGGCTGGCAGCGATGATAGCCGCCGCGGTCTCCGCGTCCGATACCGGTGGATCGAGAAATACCTGGTAGCTCTTTACCGCAAGCACCGCGACCTCGCTGGGACGCGAGGGGACCCGGCCGCCCGGAAAGCGGATCACGTGCTGGCGGATGAAGTTCGCGGCCGCGGTGACCGCCCGATGCTCTTGCCGGTCGCGGGCGGTGGGGTATTCGAAGCGCCAGCTCGCGATGCGCTCGTTGATTTCGGACTTGTCGGGGCCGGCATTCATGGCAGCGGCGGCGAACACGCGGCAGTCGTACGTGCGGCAGGTTTCGGGACGATGCGCGTAGATAGAGCAGGTGCCGTTGGCGAACATGAAGCAATGGCCCTGCTCGTCGAAGCCCATCAGCTGAGCTCCGTTCGTTGCCCCCGGCACGGGGCGCAGGTTTTCCTCGCCGATATGCTCGAGCGCGGCGTGTTCATGCGCGCGCACCTTGATGAAATAGCTGGACGTGCAGCAGCCGCGGCAATCGCCGCAGGCGACGTCCATGCCCGAACTTCCAGCGAGCGCCGCGCGCATCTGGCGCAGCCAGTCCGAGAACCGGCCAGCCGGGATCTCGCTCAAGCGCCCACCTCGACCAGGAATCCGCCCGGCGCTTTGACGTAGAAGGAATACGCATGCGTGCGCTGGGGAGCGGCGACGTCGAAGCCATCGGCACTCATGCGTTCGTGAATGGCATCCACCCTGGCTTCGCTGTCGAGAAAAAACCCGACGTGAAAGTTCTCGGGATACGTCTTGCTCGACCTGGAGCCCGTCTTCATCAGCGTCAGCACGAAGCCGTCATCGTCGAGCAGCACGGTGAGGCCGGCGTTGCCGTTCGCCTTGCGCAGTTCGAAATACTTTTCGAAGAAGGCGCTGGCCGCGGGCACGTCCGGCACCATCAGGTGCAGGTGATTCACTTTCATGGCCGCATGCTCGCGCTTGCCGCGCGACTGCGCAATGAAGCCCGGGTTGTAAATGCCTCAGCCCGTAGGCGGAGTCGACCCGGTTCCCAGATCGAGCCAGGCGATGGCCGCCGATTCGGTGGAAAAGACGTCGCCATTGACGCCGCGGTTCTGCGCCATGAGCACACCGATTTTCTGTGGGTCGATGAGTTCAGCCCGCGCCACAATGGCCACGCGCAATGCTGCCCCGGCGCTCTCCGCCCATTTGCTGGCCAGCGAGTAGCGCGCGAAAACATCCGGGCTCGGGAAGCCCGACAGGCCGCTGGTGTTCACCAGCAGATCCACCAGTTCGAGTGAACGCGCATGCCGGATTCCCTCGGCTACGACTGCGATCGCCTGCTCGAAGGACATCATTCCCACGGGTCGAAAGAAGCCGCGCCGGCCAACCTGCTCGAAGTTTTTAAGCGTGTTCATTGCGGTCCGTCAGACTCTAGCGCCACGGCGAGCGTGGACGTATCAGGGAAACATTGGGGTGTCCGCGGCGGGACCTGCACCGCGGGCGAATAGGGCTGCGCGGACTATTTACCCTTGCGCAACTTCTGGATCATGCGGAGCTGCTCGTTCATGCGGGTGAGTTCCCTGAGGGTTTCCGCCTGTTCGAGCTTGTCGATGCTGCCGCGCAGCGCGTCTTCGGCGCGTTGCTTCGCGGACAGGGCCGCGGCCTCGTCCAGGTCCTTCGCGCGAAGCGCGGTGTCCGCGAGCACGGTGACCTTGTTGGGCTGGATTTCGAGAGCACCGCCACCGACGAAGAAATGCTGCTCCTGGCCGTCCGGCGTCTGCACGCGAACTTCACCGGCCTTGAGCAGCGTGAGCAGCGGCGCATGACGCGGTGCAATGCCCAGTTCACCCTGGCTGCCGGGCGCGAACACCATGGTCGCCGCGCCCGAAAAGATTTCTCCCTCGGCGCTGACGATATCGACGTGAATGGTGTTTGCGGTGGCCATGTCTATCTACCTTAGTTGAGCGTCTTCGCCTTCTCGACGGCTTCTTCGATGTTGCCGACCATGTAGAACGCCTGCTCCGGCAGGTGATCGTATTCGCCGGCGAGAATGCCCTTGAAGCCCTTGATGGTGTCGGCCAGCGAAACGATCTTGCCGTCCTGGCCGGTGAAGATCTTCGCCACGTTGAACGGCTGCGACAGGAAGCGCTGCACCTTGCGCGCGCGAAACACGAGCTTCTTGTCTTCTTCCGACAGCTCGTCCATCCCGAGAATCGCGATGATGTCCTGCAGTTCCTTGTAACGCTGCAGCACGGCCTGCACGCCGCGTGCGGTGTTGTAGTGTTCTTCGCCGACGACCAGCGGGTCGAGCTGACGGCTGCTGGAGTCGAGCGGATCGACGGCCGGGTAAATGCCGAGCGCCGCGATCTGGCGCGACAGCACGATGGTGGCGTCGAGGTGGGCGAACGTCGTCGCGGGTGACGGATCGGTCAAGTCGTCCGCGGGCACGTACACCGCCTGGATGGAGGTGATCGAACCCTTCTTGGTCGAGGTGATGCGTTCCTGCAGCACGCCCATTTCTTCGGCGAGAGTCGGCTGGTAACCCACCGCCGAAGGCATGCGGCCTAACAACGCGGACACTTCGGTGCCGGCGAGCGTGTAGCGATAGATGTTGTCGACGAAGAACAGCACGTCGCGGCCCTTGCCGGTGTTGCCTTGCTCTTCATCGCGGAAGTATTCGGCCATCGTGAGGCCCGAGAGCGCGACGCGCAGGCGGTTGCCCGGCGGCTCGTTCATCTGGCCGTACACCATGGCGACCTTCGAGTTCGAGAGCGTGTCCTTGTCGATGACGCCCGACTCGATCATCTCGTGATAGAAGTCGTTGCCTTCGCGGGTACGTTCACCCACGCCGGCGAACACCGACAAGCCGCTGTACTGCTTGGCGATGTTGTTGATGAGCTCGAGCATGTTCACGGTCTTGCCCACGCCGGCGCCGCCGAACAGGCCGACCTTGCCGCCCTTGGCGAATGGCATGAGCAAGTCCATGACCTTGATGCCGGTGACCAGCAATTCCTGGCCGCCCGTCTGTTCCGCGAACGACGGCGCGGGCCGGTGGATAGGCAGGCGGTCCTTGGAATCGACGGGACCACGGTTGTCCTGCGGCGCTCCGAGAACGTCCATGATCCGGCCCAGCGTCGCCGCGCCCACGGGGACCGTGATCGGCCCGCCGGTGGTTTCCACGGCGAGACCGCGCTTGAGGCCTTCGGAGGCGCCCATGGCGATCGTGCGCACCACGCCGTCGCCGAGCTGCTGCTGCACTTCGAGCGTCAGATCGACGTCCTTGAGCTTCAGCGCTTCATAGACCTTCGGGATCGAATCGCGCGGGAACTCCACGTCGATGACTGCGCCGATGATCTGGGTAATCTTGCCTTGGGCCATGTTCAAATCCTCTAACTAAACTGCTGCCGCGCCACCGACGATCTCAGCCAATTCCTTGGTGATCGCGGCCTGGCGGGCCTTGTTGTAAACGAGCTGGAGTTCGCCGATGAGCTTGCCGGCGTTGTCCGTTGCCGCCTTCATGGCGACCATGCGCGCCGCCATTTCGCTGGCGACGTTTTCGACCAGCCCGCGATAGACCTGCGCCTCGATGTAGCGCCGCAGAACGGCGTCGAGAATGTCACTGGCCTCGGGCTCGTAAATGTAGTCCCAGTGCTCCTGCAGACCGGCATCTGCCATCGGCTCGACGGGCAGCAGCTGCAGCACTTCGGGCTTCTGCGTCATGGTGTTGACGAAGGTCGTGTGCACCAGCAGCAGCCGGTCCAGCTTGCCCTCGCGATACGCGTCGAGCATGACCTTGATCGTGCCGACGAGCTGGCTGACGCGCGGGAAATCGCCGATGCCCTGGATCTGCGAGAGCACCGGGTTCGGCAGCCGGCGGAAGAATGCGGTGGCCTTGGAGCCGATCACGCTCATCGAGATGCCGGCGCCCTTGGCCTGCCAGTCGCGCATCGCCATCAGCGCCGCCTTGAAGGTGGTGGCGTTGAGCGAGCCGCACAGTCCGCGATCGGACGAGATCACGATGATGCCGACATGCTTCACTTCGCTGCGTTCCTCGAGGAACGGGTTGCGATAGTCGGGGTTGGCCTGCGTGAGATTGCCGATGACCGCGCGGATCTTCGCGGCATACGGACGCGCCATGCGCATGCGTTCCTGGGCGCGACGCATCTTGCTGGTCGCCACCATCTGCATCGCCTTCGTGATCTTCTGCGTGCTCTTGACGCTGGCGATCTTGACGCGGATTTCTTTTGTTCCAGGCATCTAACTTTTCCGTCAGGCGACGTTGTTCTTCACGAACTCATCGCAAATGGCCTTGAGTGCGGCCTCGTGCTTCTTGAGCACGGGCTCCGCATTGACGGCATCGATGGTCGCCTTGTGGCTGCTCCTGGCAAAGTTCTGCAGGGCGGTTTCCACGTCGACGACCTTCTTGCTGTCGACCTTGTCGAAGTAGCCGTTGTTCACCGCGTAGATGGACAGCGCCATTTCCGCCACCGACATCGGGGCGTACTGCTTCTGCTTCATCAGTTCGGTGACGCGCACGCCGCGGTCGAGCTGCTTGCGGGTTGCCTCGTCGAGGTCGGACGCAAACTGCGAGAACGCCGCGAGCTCGCGGTACTGCGCGAGGGCGAGGCGAATACCGCCGCCCAGCTTCTTGATGATGTCGGTCTGCGCGGCGCCGCCGACGCGCGACACCGAGATGCCGGCGTTCATGGCCGGGCGTACGCCCGCGTTGAACAGGTCGGTCTCGAGGAAGATCTGGCCGTCGGTGATGGAGATGACGTTCGTCGGAACGAACGCGGTCACGTCACCGGCCTGCGTCTCGATGATGGGCAGACCCGTCAGCGAACCGGTCTTGCCCTTCACGGCGCCCTTGGTCGCCTGCTCCACGTACTCTTCGTTGACGCGGGCGGAACGCTCGAGAAGGCGGCTGTGCAAATAGAACACGTCGCCGGGGAACGCTTCGCGGCCCGGGGGACGGCGCAGCAGCAGCGAAATCTGGCGATAGGCCACGGCCTGCTTCGACAGATCGTCATAGATGATGAGCGCGTCTTCACCGTTGTCCATGAAGTATTCGCCCATCGTGCAGCCCGAGTACGCGCTGATGTACTGCATGGCGGCCGGCGTCGAAGCGGACGCGGCGACGACGATGGTGTGCGCCAGTGCGCCGTGCTCTTCGAGCTTGCGCACCACGTTGGCGATGGTCGACTGCTTCTGGCCGATGGCGACGTACACGCACTTAATGCCGGAAGACTTCTGGTTGATGATGGTGTCGATGGCCATCGCGGTCTTGCCGGTCTGGCGGTCGCCGATGATGAGCTCGCGCTGGCCGCGGCCGATCGGGACCATGGAGTCGACGGCCTTGTAGCCGGTCTGCACCGGCTGGCCGACGCTCTTGCGGTAGATGACGCCCGGCGCCACGCGCTCGATGGGAGCGGCTTTCGTCGCCTTGATCGGGCCCTTGCCGTCGATGGGCTGGCCGAGCGCGTCGACCACGCGGCCTAACAACTCACGGCCCACCGGCACTTCGAGAATGCGTCCCGTGGTCTTCACGGTGTCGCCTTCGCGGATGCCCTTGTAGTCGCCGAGCACCACGGCGCCCACGGAGTCCTGCTCGAGGTTCAGCGCGAGGCCGAACAGGTTGCCCGGGAACTCGATCATTTCGCCGGCGCGAACGTCCGCAAGACCGTGGATGCGGCAGATGCCGTCCGTCACCGTGACGACGGTGCCGACGTTGCGCGCTTCGCTCGCGGACTTGAAGTTCTCGATACGTGACTTGATGAGGTCTGAGATTTCGGATGCTTTGACGGACATAGATCTATTCCTAACTTAAGCAGTCATTTCAACGGCCAGGCGTTCGAGCCGGCCCTTGATGGAGCCGTCGATCACCAGATCGCCGGCCTTGAGGACGGCGCCGCCAATGAGGCTGCCGTCGACCTTGGTATGCAGGCGCACGCTGCGCCCGAGTTTCTTCTGCAATGCGGCCGCGTAGCGGCTTTCCTGGTCGGGCGTGAGCGGCGACGCCGCGATCACTTCGACATCGACCGCGTTCTCCAGCTCGGCCTTCATCAGTTCGAACAGCGCCGCGATCTCGGGGAGGAATCCGAGACGGCGGTTGGCCGCCAGTAACGAGACGAAGTTGCGGCTGTTTTCATCGAGCCCCGCACCGACCACGCCAGTGACGATTTCGGCAAGCTGCGCCGGTGTCACCTGCGGGCTTCCGATCAGCCCCTTTACGCGGGCATCGGTGACCACTTCGGCGGCACGCATGAGACCCGCGGACGTCGCCGCGAGCGTGTTGCCAGTGCGCGCGAGCGAGAAAATCGCCTTCGCGTACGGACGTGCGGTGGTGATGCGTTCAGCCATTAGAGCTTCGCAGCCAGTTTGTCGAGAAGTTCGCCGTGCGTCTTCGCGTCGATCTCTTTCTCGAGCACGCGCTTGGCGCCGGCCACGGCGAGGCTTACTACCTGGCCGCGCAGCTGTTCCCTTGCACGATTGCTCTCGAGGTCGATCTGCGCCTTGGCCAGGCCCAGGGCCTTCTCGCCCTCGAGGCTCGCAGCCTTGCGCGCTTCTTCCATGATCTGGTTGGCGCGCGTCTGTGCCTGAGACTCGATGGTCTGTGCACGGACGCGGGCTTCCTTGATCACTTCATCGGCGCGGCTCTTGGCCTCGGACAGGTCCTTCTGGCCTTGCTCGGCGGCCGCGAGTCCGGCGGCGATCTTCTTCTCGCGTTCATTCATCGCGCCGAGAATGATCGGCCAGATAAATTTCATCACGACCCAGACGAAGGTCAGGAAGACCAGCATCTGGATAATGAGTGTGACGGTGATATCCACGCGCCTCTCCTAGCGAGTTACAACGATTACTGCGCGCCCGGGAGCTGGTTCAGGAACGGATTCGCGAACGTGAAGAACAGCGCGAAGCCGATACCGATCATCGCGACCGCGTCGAGCAGGCCGGCGACGATGAACATCTTCACCTGCAGGGTCGGGGTCAGTTCAGGCTGGCGCGCGGCGCCTTCCAGGAACTTGCCGCCGAGCAGACCGAAGCCGATGGCGGTGCCGAGCGCGCCGAGGCCGAAGATCAGGCCGACGCCGAGAGCGGTGAAACTTTGAATTTGGGCAATAGCAGCAATGTTTTCCATGATTCCTCCAACAGAACTTTTATCTAAACAACATTTGAATCAGTGATGAGTCTCGTGCGCCTGCGACAGGTAGACGATCGTCAGCACCATGAATATGAACGCCTGCAGCGGGATGACCAGGATGTGGAAGCAGGCCCAGACCACGCCCAGCAGGAGCTGACCCAGGGCGCCACCGATACCGGCGAGCGAAGTAATCGCGAAACTGCCGCCGAGCACGGCGAGCAGCAGGAAGATCATTTCGCCGGCGTACAGGTTTCCGTACAGACGCAGGCCGAGCGACACGGGCCGCGCCAGGTGCTCGATGAGGTTCAGCAACAGGTTGAACGGCATCATCCACTTGCCGAAGGGGTGCGTGAGCAGCTCCCAGGTGAAGCCGCCGAAGCCTTTGATCTTGAAGCTGTAGAACATGACGATCAGGAACACCGTGACCGACATGCCGAGCGTGATCTGCAGATCGGTGGTCGGCACGACCTTGAGGTGTTCGATGCCGACCTTCTGGCCCATCAGCGGCAACAGGTCGACCGGCACGGCGTCCATGAAATTCATCAGCAGGATCCAGCAGAAGATCGTCAGCGCCAGCGGCGCGATGATCTTGCTGGTGCCGTGGAACGTGTCGCGAACCTGCGTGTCCACGAAATCCACCACGGTCTCGACGAAGCTCTGGAACTTGCCAGGCACACCGGTCGTCGCATTGCGCGCGGCCAGGTAGAACGAGACCACGAACACCAGGCCGAGCAGCACGGAAAACAGGATGCTGTCGACGTTGATGGTCCAGAAACCTTCACCGTACTGGAGGTTGCCCAGATGGTGAACGATGTATTCGCTCCCGGTCTGCGCATGGTCCGCGGCGTGTTCGACTTCGGCTGACATCTATCTGAGCTTCCTAACGCTTGGCGGCGCCCGCGACGCCACCGGTCTTTCCAGACAGCGGCGGCAGTGCGTTCGCAAGTGCGATCCAGTACACGAACAACGTGGCGATGTAGGCGCCGAACAACGCGGCGAAATTCACCTTCAGCATCGCGAACACGGCCACGAACAGCGCAACCGTGACGGCGAGCTTCGTGCCCTCGCCCATGTAGAACTTGCGCGCGATGGTCTCGGGCGGGGCGCCCGCAGGCGCGCTGAAACCGATGAGGACCAGCACCGCGCTCGCGATGACGGAGATGCCTCCGCCCACGAGGGCGGACAAACCAGGCGTACGCCCCCACACCGCGAAACAGATGATCGCGGCCACGGCAGTTATGACGACCTGGCCAAGCACTACGCTTCCGGCCAGTCGCCTCGCTTGGGGCAACTCAAGGGTGACCACGACACTCCTATTGCAAGTCGACAATCTGCGTACACGACCGGCCCACGAGGGACGCAGGCTGGTTCAGCTGTGTTCGAAAATTGTTTGGCTTGGCAACGACTTACGTGTGCCTTGGCCAGGGGCGCGCATTATATACACCGACCCCACCAGCATCAACACGAAAACGCGGAAAATCTCGCGGCCGCGAGCCTGGTCAGCGCGGCAGTGAAACGATGCGCAGCCGCTCGACGCGCAGGTGGTTCTGGGTGGTGCGCAGCGCGAACCAGCCCCGGGTGTATGCGGACCGGTCCTCCAATCGGAATAGCGTTACACCGTCGCGTTTGTATTCAATAGTGTTCCGATCGGCTATGAGGACGACGCTTTGTTTCTTATTTGGGACAAGCAGTACATCTGTGGAACCGAGATCGTGTGCAGGCAGCAGCGGTCGCTGCACGGGATCACCGATGTAGCGGCGAAATCGCGTGGTGGTGTTCCGGTTGCCGCCCAGTCCCACGTAATAG
>DASQJS010000076.1:0-5595 GCA_035630995.1 Steroidobacteraceae bacterium
TCACAGACGCGAGAAGGCCCGCCAAACACCGAACTGCTGGCACACAGGCAGAGTACGAGGCCTATCTTGTTTGCTTGCGTGATCGCCATTTTCAAGCGAACCGCCATCGGACAAGAGTGAACAGGATTCCCGCCACGAACAGGGTTCCAAAGATCTCCTTGTTGTAGCGGGCGATCCATACCGGTAGATAGATGTCGAAATTGGCGCGTCGGTCGCTTGTGTAGCGAGCCGCGACGGCGGTCAGGGGACACCGAAAGCGGTTGGCGACGAGCACTATTACCTCGACAAGAACGATGGCGACCAGAAGTGCTGCGAGCTGGAAGTCCCTGAGGTACGCCGCAACCGGGAGCGCCACAATGCAACCTGCGAACAACGCCCAGGCCAGGGTGTGCACGATCTTCACGGCGCGCAAGGCCTGAGGAACCAGCGATTTGTCAGGCCGCATGATCATTGGCGAGCAGGTTCAAGGCGAACTGGCTCACTTAGGACCACTACCGCGGGTTGCCAATCAGTGACTCGGACCTCTGACTCCTTGAATCCGTCAGCCGTAATGTTCAAGAAGAATACCCTCACCGGTTCTTGAGGGATGATGAACCATACAGACCACTGCTTGCGTTCGGGGAGCGTGAATGAGCCATCTGAAAGTGTACTGACTTCAGTGTCAGCCCATCTCGCATCCCTGATGTGTGCATTCTCAATCGGGATGTTCTGAGCATCTACCACGTGACCTGTAATTGTCGGGCGCAGCGTGTACTTGTATGGAAAACAGCCGCTCAGCAAGACGAGCGTGAAAAGCAGCAACCCGTGGATCGCAGCTTTCATCATGCGGCCTAACTATAGATTCTCGGACTGTCGGATAGCAGCGCGACCATCGGCAACTCCCTGACCAACCTGGGGCTTGCCCGATGTTATTTCTTCATCTGGGGCTACGGCAATGAGGGACTACAATGGGTCATCATTCAACGGGTTCGGAGGTCGTATGAAAGCTCTTGCCGTCATCGCAACCATCGCCTCAATGATGTCCGCCGCCCTGGCGGCCGAAAACGCACCTCCCGCGAAGGTCACGCCCGTCACGACCCGCGATCTCGAAGGCATCGCCGGCAAGGAGATGCTGGTGCTGGTCGTGGAATATCCGCCGGGCGGAGTCTCCCAGCCGCATCGGCACAACGCGTCGGTGTTCGTGTACGTGCTCGAAGGCGCGGTCACCATGCAGGTGCAAGGCAGCGCACCGGTCACGTTGAAACCCGGCGAAACTTTTTACGAAGCGCCCGGTGATATTCACGTCACGTCCGCGAACGCCAGCAGTTCGGCACCGGCGAAGTTCCTGGTGTACATGGTCAAGGACAAAGGCGCGCCGGCGTCGGCTCCCGCACCGGGGATCGCGCCCGGCGGCTGAGCGCGTTGACAGCACCGGACCCTCCCCCTATCGTCCGATCCGCCAGCGGCGCCAACCTTCAACAAGTTGGCTTAATAGGGAATCCGGTGAGGTTGGAAACAACCGATTCCGGAGCTGCCCCGCAGCGGTAACCGGGAACGACCGGCACCATCAGCACTGGGCGCAATGCGCCCGGGAAGCGGTGCCTAGTAGAAAAAGCGCCTAACCACGCCTCGCCCGGAAGCCCGAAGACCTGCCGCGGCCGTCGTACGCAAGTGCGATGAACGGCTCTGGGCTCTCGCGGGAGGAGCGGCCGGAAAATGCGCTGGCCGCACCGCGGCCTCATCGCGCCTTTTCCGCGCTCCTTCACGTGATCCCACGAAATGAAGGAGATTACTGTGATACGAGCCATCAATCTCGGCTTCCCGCGAGTGGGGGTGAAGCGCGAGCTGAAGTTTGCGGAAGAAAACTACTGGAAAGGCGCCGGCACGCGCGAGGCGCTGCTGGCTACCGCGAAGGACCTGCGGCTGCGCCACTGGCGGCTGCAGAACGATGCGGGCATCGACGACATTCCCTGCAACGATTTTTCGCTCTACGACCAGATGCTGGACATGAGCTGCCTGCTCGGCTGCGTGCCGCGGCGTTTCGGCTGGCAGAGCGACGTCGTCGACCTCTACACCTACTTCGCGATGGCGCGCGGCTCGAAGACCGCAGCAGCCATGGAGATGACGAAGTGGTTCGACACCAACTACCACTACATCGTGCCGGAGTTCGAGGAAGGCATGCGCTTCCGCATCGGCAGCACCAAGCTGTTCGATGAGCTGGCGGAGGCGCGCGCGGTGGGCATCGAGCCCACGCCTGTACTCATCGGGCCGGTCTCTTACCTGTTGCTGGGCAAGGCGAAGTATCCCAACTGCGATCTTGCGCGGATCGCCGAGCGGCTGCTGCCGGTGTACGGGCAGATTCTGAAATCACTGGCAGACCAGTCGGTCTCGCGCGTGCAGATCGACGAGCCCTGCCTGGTCACGGACTTGAGTCGCGAGGCGCGCGCGCTCTACCCGATGGCGTACCGGGCGCTGGCGCAGGCGGCGCCGCTCTCCATCAATCTGACCACGTACTTCGGTGACCTCGACGACAACCGCCACCTGGCGTTCAGCCTGCCGGTGAGTTCCGTCCATGTGGACCTGGCACGTGCTCCCGAGCAGCTCGAGCCCTGCATCGAAGCCGCGCTGGCCAACAACAAGCGGCTCTCGCTTGGCGTGGTCGACGGCCGGAATGTCTGGCGCAACGATCTCAGCCGTTCGCTGGCCGCGGTGGAACGCGCGGCGGCGGTGCTGGGTGAGGAACGCGTGGCGGTCGGCCCGTCGTGTTCGCTGCTGCACTCACCCTGCGATCTGAAGGAAGAGCGCGCGATGGATCCCGGGATCCGGAGCTGGCTGGCGTTCGCAACCCAGAAGCTCGACGAGGTGGCAGCGCTCAAACGAGGCGTGACTTCCGGACGCAGCACTATCGCCCATGAACTGAAGACCAGCAATGACGTGCAGTCGGCGCGTCGCGGCTCGCCGCGCATCCATGACTCGCGCGTGGCGCAGCGCGTGGACTCGGTGATCCCACCGATGCTCAATCGCGGGCGTGCATTCGCCGAGCGGCGGAAACTGCAGGCCTCCGAGTTCAAACTACCGCTGTTTCCGACCACGACCATCGGCTCGTTCCCGCAGACCGCCGAAATCCGCGCGGCGCGCGCCGCGCACAAGGCGGGCCGGCTGGAGCCGCAGGCCTACGAAGCGGCCATGCGCAAGGAGATCGAGGGCATGGTGCGTTTTCAGGAACGCATCGACCTCGATGTACTGGTGCATGGCGAGCCGGAACGCAACGACATGGTGGAATACTTCGGCGAGCAGCTCGAGGGCTACGTCTTCAGCGAAAACGGCTGGGTGCAGTCGTACGGGTCACGCTGCGTGAAACCGCCCATCATCTACGGCGATGTGTCGCGTCCGCAGCCGATGACGGTGAAATGGTCGAAGTTCGCGCAGTCGCTCACGCCGCGCATCATGAAGGGGATGCTCACGGGTCCGGTGACCATGCTGCAATGGTCGTTCGTGCGCGACGATCAGCCGCGCGCGCAGACGTGCCGGCAGATCGCGCTGGCCATTCGTGATGAAGTCCTGGACCTCGAGGCGGCGGGAATCCGCATCATCCAGATCGACGAGCCGGCAATACGCGAAGGACTGCCGCTGCGACGGGAACAGTGGCCAGCCTATCTGCGCTGGGCGGTGGAGGCGTTCCGGCTGTCGGCGGCGGGCGTGCGGGACCACACGCAGATCCACACGCACATGTGCTACTCGGAGTTCAACGACATCATGGATGCGGTGGCGGCGATGGACGCGGACGTGATCTCGATCGAAACGTCCCGCTCGCACATGGAGCTGCTCGATGCGTTCGTCACGTTCCGTTATCCGAACGAGATCGGCCCGGGTGTGTATGACATCCATTCGCCGAGAGTGCCCAGCGCGTCGGACATGGGCGCGTTGCTCGACAAGGCGCGTGGCGTGCTCAAGGCGGAACAGATCTGGGTGAACCCGGATTGCGGACTCAAGACCCGCGGCTGGCCCGAGGTCGAACGGGCGCTGGTGAATATGGTCTCGGTAGCAAAGACCGCGCGGGAAACGGTGTCAGGCACCATTTCCTAGCAATCGGTGCCAGGCACCGTTTCCAAGAAAACGGTGCCTGGCACCATTATTGGGGCATGGACTTGCCCAACCTGCTGCACGAGTACGGCTATCTGCTGATCTTCGTCGGTGTCAGGCATGCGCTTCCTCTGGGGGCTGCGCATCGCACTGCCGCTGGCACCTCGTCGACGACCGGCAAATGACAGATTCGTCCTACACTGGCTAGCCCCTCCTCCCGCCTGCAAGCGTCGGCGCCTCGGCTAGACTGCCGACGATCATGTTGGCCCGACCCTAATAATGAATCTGATGATCCCTACCGAGCCAATAGGCAGTATTCCGCGCCCCAAGGAGTTGATAGACGGCATTGCCGCGCTTGGCGACGGCTCGGATCCGCGCCTCGAGCCGCTTTACGACGCCGCCATCCTGGACACGGTTCGGCAGTTCGAGGCCACGGAATCGCCGGTGATTACCGACGGCGAGCAACGCAAGTACCACAACTTCTGGACGTACAGCGTCGAAGGCCTGGAGACCACGGCGCCGGATGGCTTTCGCATACCCTTTGCCGCCGGCCATGTGCGGCGCATGCCCAGGCTTGTGAGTGGGCCCTTTCGATACAAACGGTACGCGGACCGCTTCCTCGAACAGGCGCTGCGTCATTCCACGGTGCCGGTCAAGCAGGCGGTGATCTCGCCGTCGGCGCTGAGCCTCATGTACCCCGCCGATGGCATCGCAAACTATTCGCGCGAAGAGTTCATCGAAGACCTGGTGAACGAGCACGTCACGGAAGTCCGGCGCTGCCTCGACATGGGCGCGCACTGCGTGCAGATCGATTTCACCGAGGGACGCCTCGCGATCAAGATCGACCCCACCGGCGCCCTGCTCGCGAGCTTCATCGAGCTCAACAACCTGGCGCTCTCCCGCCTGACGCCGGCCGAACGCCAACGCGTCGGCGTTCACACCTGCCCGGGTGGCGATCGCGACTCCACGCACAGCGCCGACGTGCCTTACAAAGAGCTGCTGCCGAGCCTGTTCCAGCTCAACGTGACCAACTTCTATCTATCGCTCGCGGGTGAGCGCGACCGCGAAGGTGCGCTCGGCATCATCGCCGCCAATCTCAAGCCCGGGCATCGCGCCTTCATCGGCGTGATCGCGCCCATCGACCCGCGCCTCGAGAGCGCGGAGATCGTGCGCGACCGCGTGCTCGAAGCGGCGCGCTTCATCCCCGTGCACCAGCTCGGCACGACCGACGATTGCGGCTTCGCGCCGTTTTGCGACGACCAGTCGACATCGCGCGAACTGGCGTTCGCCAAGATCCGCGCACGCGTCGCCGGCACGGCGATGGCGGAAAATGCATTGGGCGAACGTTAGTGGCCACCGACGAGGAAGAACTGAAGATCCGGACGGCCGCGCTCAAGAATATCGAGGCCATCCTGAACGCACGCCAGCGCGCCGAAAACGACCTCGTCGCGGCGAAGCTGACGCTCGAAAAGCGCACCGAAGAGTTGAGCCAGCAGCGCGAGTGGTTCGAAGTGACGCTGGCGAGCATCGGTG